>NZ_VSCV01000018.1:0-48839 GCF_047459355.1 Limnochorda sp.
CGTCCTCGATGCGGTGCTTCTTCTCCTTCAGCTCCACCTCGGTGGCCGCGCCGACGTGGATCACCGCAACGCCGCCAGCCAGCTTGGCCAGCCGCTCCTCGAGCTTCTCGCGGTCGTAGTCCGAATCGGTCTCCTCGATCTCCCGCTTGATCTGCTCGATCCGACCCTTGACCGCCTCGGGGCTCCCCTTGCCCTCGACGATGGTGGTCTTGTCCTTGGTGATCCGGACCCGCCGGGCCTGGCCCAGCATGTCGAGGGTGACGTTCTCCAGCTTGTGGCCCAGGTCCTCGGAGATGAAGGTGCCGCCCGTGAGGATGGCGATGTCCTGCAGCATGGCCTTCCGCCGATCGCCGAAGCCCGGCGCCTTGACGGCCGCCACGTTCAGGGTCCCCCGGATCCGGTTGACCACCAGGGTCGCCAGGGCCTCACCCTCCACATCCTCGGCGATGATCAGGAGCGGACGGCCGGCCTGGACCACCTTCTCCAGCACGGGGAGGAGGTCATGGACGCTGGAGATCTTCTTCTCGTGGATGAGGATCAGGGGATCCTCCAGCTCGGCCTCCATGGTCTCGGTGTTGGTGACGAAGTAGGCCGAGAGGTAACCCTTGTCAAACTCCATCCCCTCCACCACTTCCACGGTGGTGGTGGTCCCCTTGGCCTCCTCCACGGTGATGACGCCGTCCTTGCCGACCTTCTCCATGGCCTCGGCGATCAGCTCGCCGATCTCGGGGTCGTTTCCGGAGATGGCGGCCACATGGGCGATCTGCTGCCGGCCCTCCACGGGGGTGGCGAGCTTCTTGATCTCCTCGACCGCGGTCTGGACGGCCTTCTCAATCCCCCGCCGGATGAGCATGGGGTTGGCGCCGGCGGCCACGTTCTTCAGACCCTCACGGACGATGGCCTGGGCCAGCACCGTCGCCGTCGTGGTCCCGTCGCCCGCCACGTCGTTGGTCTTGGAGGCGACCTCCTTGCAGAGCTGGGCGCCCATGTTCTCGTAGGGATCCTTCAGCTCGATCTCCTTGGCAACGGAGACGCCGTCCTTGGTGATGGTGGGCGAGCCGTACTTCTTCTCCAGAACCACGTTCCGGCCCTTGGGACCAAGGGTGACCTTCACCGCATTGGCCACGACGTTGACGCCGCGCTCCAGCGCCTTTCGGGCGTCAGCATCGAAGACCAGCTGCTTGGCTGCCATGAAGTGACCTCCTCGTGGTGAAAACTCTTGGAACGGTCAGGTCAACCGCCCTTACCGATCGACGACGGCCAGGACGTCGCTCTCCCGGAGGATCAGGTACTCCTCCCCTTCGAGCTTCACCTCAGTGCCGCCGTACTTGGCGAAGATGACCCGGTCGCCGACCTTGACCTCCAGCTCGACCCGCTGGCCGTTCTCCAGGACCCGACCGGGGCCGACGGCGATGACCTCACCCTGCTGCGGCTTCTCCTTGGCCGTGTCGGGCAGGTAGATGCCGCCTTGGGTCCGTTCCTCTTCCTCGATCGTCTTGACGACGATCCGATCGCCCAGTGGCCTGAGCGTCACAGAAACCCCTCCTCAATGACACCCCGGGTCGTTCGTGGTCATGTTGTTAGCACTCGCTGCCTGCGAGTGCTAACCCGGTACCTAATATGCCTCCCCCGGCAATCCCTGTCAAGAGGTTTCCTCCAAAAGAGTGGCCCCCACCCGCCCTCGGCCGGGTGAAAAGCCTCCCGCCACCGGCAGGGTTCCCCGGGGGCAGGCAAAAATCTCCCGGGAAGATCCTGCGCAGGGGGGAAAGGTATGGGCGAACGCTTCCTGGTCGCCTTGGGCGGCAATGCGCTCCTGCGACCGGGCCAGAAAGGGTGGGCCAGCGAGCAGCTGGAGACCTTGAAGGGGACGGTCCGGACCCTGGCGGACCTGATCGCCGCCGGCCACCAGCTGGTCCTCACCCACGGCAACGGGCCCCAGGTGGGCAACCTGATGATCCAGCAGCACCTCGCCCGGGAGGCCGTCCCGCCCTGGCCCATGGACCTGTGTGTGGCCGCCACCCAAGGGGTGATCGGCGCCATGATCCAGCAGACCCTTCAGGCCGAGCTCCAGCGCCGGGGGATCCACCGGCCGGTGGTCTCCCTCATCACCCACACGCGGGTGGATCCCCGCGACCCCGCCTTTCACCGGCCCACCAAGCCCGTCGGCCCCGTGGCCGGTCCGGAAGAGGCGGCGGCCGGCCAGGCCCGGGGCGAGGTGTGGGCGGAGGAACGGGGCCGGGGGTGGCGCCGGGTGGTCCCCTCCCCCACGCCCCTGGAGATTCTGGAGGTGGCGGCGGTCCGGAACCTGCTGGAGGCGGGGGCGATCCCCATCGCCGCGGGCGGGGGCGGGGTTCCGGTGGTGCAGGAGCCTGACGGCTCCTGGCGGGGGGTGGAGGCGGTCATCGACAAAGACCTGGCCTCCAGCCTCCTCGCCCGGGCCCTGGGCGTGGACCGCTTCTTGATCCTCACCGACGTGGACTCCGTCTACCGGGACTTCGGCACGCCCCAGGCCCAGCCCCTCCCCCGCCTGACCGCGGCGGAGGCTCGGGCTCTCCTGGCGTCGGACGAGCTGGGTCAGGGGAACATGGCCCCCAAGGTGCGGGCGGCGGCCGAGTTCGCCGAGGCGGGCGGGGAGGCCGCCATCGGAGCCTTGGAGGCGGCGGAGCTCATCGTGGCGGGGCGGGCCGGCACCCGGGTGGTGCCCACGGCATGAACCCCGGAAAAGAGGGGCTCCAACCATGCAGGAGAAGCACAGAACACGTACAATATATGTCACTGGGGCTGAAAATGTTCGGATTTAGCCCCGAGACCCCGACGAGGAGCGGAGGAACCGATGGACCAAACGCTGCGAGCGGCGGCCTCGCCCAGCGAGCCCCTCCTGGAGCGCCTCTTCCACCTGGAAGAGGCGGGCACCACCTGGAAGCGGGAGGTGGTGGGCGGCCTCACCACCTTCATGACCATGGCCTACATCATCTTTGTCAACCCGAGCCTGGTCAGCACCACCGGCATGCCCTTCGAGGCGGTGGTGATGGCGACCATCTTCTCCGCCGCCTTCGCCACCCTTCTGATGGCCTTCCTCACCAACTACCCCTTCGCCCTGGCGCCCGGCATGGGCTTGAACGCCTACTTCGCCTTCACGGTGGTCGGCTCCATGGGCATTCCCTGGCAAACGGCCCTGGGGGCGGTCTTCCTTTCGGGCGCCGTTTTCGTCATCCTCACCCTGAGCCGGGTGCGGGAGATGATCATCGACGCGGTCCCCATGACCCTGAAGAAGGCCATTGGCGCGGGCATTGGCCTCTTCATCGCCCTCATCGGCCTGAGCAACGCGGGCATCGTGGTGGCCAACCCCGACACCATGGTCGCCCTGGGCACCCTGGCGGACCCCCACACCCTGCTGGCCATCATCGGCCTCGCGGTCACCGGGCTCTTGCTCGCCCGGCGGGTTCCGGGCGCCATCCTGGTGGGGATTCTGGTGACCACCGTCATCGGCATCTTCATGGGGGTCACCCCCCGGCCCGAGGGCCTCTTCCGGTGGCCCAGCCTGGCCACCTGGGCGCCCGTCCTGGGCCAGCTGGACATCATGGGGGCCGTGCGGCTGGGCTTCTTGGAGATCATCTTCGCCTTTCTCTTTGTGGACCTGTTTGACACCGTGGGCACCCTCATCGGCGTCTCCTCCCAGGGCGGCTTCCTGGACGAGAAGGGAAACTTGCCCCGGGCCAACCGGGCCCTAATGGCCGATGCGGTGGGGACCATGGCCGGCGCCGTCTTCGGCACCCCGACGGTCACCTCGTACGTGGAGTCGGCCAGCGGCGTGGCGGCCGGCGCCCGCACAGGGCTGGCGGGCGTGGTGGTGGCCGCCGGCTTCCTCCTCAGCCTCTTCTTCATGCCCATCATCGCCATCGTGCCCGCCGCGGCCACCGCGCCGGCCCTGGTGGTGGTGGGGGCCATGATGATCCGCCAGGTGGAGGGCATCCGCTGGGAGGAGATCAGCGAGGCGCTCCCCGCCTTCATCACCATCGTGGCCATGCCCTTCACCTACAGCATCGCCACCGGCATCGCCCTGGGTTTCATCCTCTACCCCTTCCTGAAGCTGGTCATGGGCAAGGGGCGGGAGGTCCACTGGCTCACCTACCTCTTGGGCGTGCTCTTCATCCTGCGGTTCGTCTTCTTGAGCTAGCCCCTGCCGGAGACGAGCCCCTCGGGAGCGAGGGAAACCCTGAAGCGAGGACCAACCTGGCCTCGGAAGGCCCCGGGTCACCGCCCGGGGCCTTCGCCTCTCAGGCCCCGTCCATCGCCCACCTGCCCAGGAGGTGGCGCCGGCGCCCGTGCGGGCGCCGGGGGTTAGGAGGAGGTGGAGAAGAGGTCCAGGTTCTGCCAGGGCGGGGTTGGGCCTTCGTCCCCGGGTGGCACCAGCTGGAGGAGCTGCTGCATCATCCGGGCGCCCCGGACGGCGTAATCGGCCCGGTTGTTGTTGAAGAGGACGTGCACTTCGGCCACTTGCTGGGCCAGGGCTTCAAGAGGCGGGACCCACTCCGCTAGCTCCTCCCGGGAGTAGAGGTAGTCGAAGCGCTCGCCGCTGGTCCGGGTCTTCCGGTACCAGGTCTCGGCGTTCCGCCCGTGGAGCCGGAGGATGGCCAGCTGCGGGTGGGTGGCGGCCACCACCGGTGGAACGGTTCCCGAGCCGATCTGGGGTTCATCGCAGATGGTGTGGACGTACCCCAGGGTCTTGAGGAAGGCCAGGGTGGCGGCCGTCTCCTCAGGCCCCCGGAACCAGCTCCGGTGGCGGAACTCGATGGCGATGGTCGCCTCAGGAAGCAGCTCCCGGATCCAGCGGAGGTAATCGAGGCTCTCCCGGCTGCGGGTGAACCAGGGCGGGAACTGGAAGTGGAGGGCCCTGAGCTTGCCCGCCTCTTGGAGGGGCTGGACCGCCTCGCGGAAGAGGGCGAAGGTCTCCACGAGGGTCGCCTCCGGCGGGCGGGGCCGGTCGTGGAGGGTCATGGAGCGGTGGGCCTTGACGTTGAAGACAAAATCGGGGGGTGTCACCCGGGCCCACTTCTCAAAGTTGCGGCGGGGCTGGAGGTGGTAGTAGGTGGCGTCCACCTCCACCAGGTTGAAGTGCTGGGCGTAGTAGGCCAGGCGATCCCCCGCTTTCAGGCCCCGGGGGTAGAAGTTTTCGTGATCGGACCACGCACAGGTGCCGACCCGGATGCCCCCCACCAACCCGCCCCCTTCCCACCGCTGGGTGCCCCCATCATAGCGGCCCGAGCCCGTCCGGTCAACGGGGGTTCCACGCCTTTCCAGTTGACGTGGCGATCACCTGTTCGTACAATGGGGGCACCGAACACTTGACCCCATGGAGGCATGGCTATGGGTTGGGTTCTCCACGTGCGGCTCACAGGCCGGCTGGCACCCGCCAGCACCGACGCCAGGACCGTCGCCCAGCTCCTGGAGCTTCCGGCATCACCGCCGGACCCCGTGGACGACCGGCATCCCCTGCGCCCGCTCCTGGAAGCGGCCGCCGCCTTGACGCCCCGGGTGGAGCCCCTCTCCAGCGAGGAGTTCTTCGCCGGCCTGAACCCCCATGACCTCTCCCGGTTGGACTCGTTCCTGGAGCAGCTCCAGGCCGGGCCCCAGGCCCTGGCCGTGCTGGCGCCCTCCCGGCTGGCGGCCCGGGCGGCGGGGGTCCGCTTCCTCTGCCGGCCGCTGCCTCCGGGCCGGGGGGACACCTGGAGCCAGCCCGCCCCCCGCTTCTACCGCCTGCTCGATCCGGCCCGTTTCCTGGCGCCCCTTCCTGTGGTCTACCTGTGGACGCTCGCCCCGCACCTGGAGGTGCTCCAGCGCCTGGGCCTGTGGCGGATCGGCCAGATCTCAGGGCTTCGGCCTGAAGCTGACGCCCGCCCGGAGCCTCCCGCGCCGGGCGGGAGGGCCGAGGCGGCCCCCATCCCCTCAAGCCTTCTGGTCGACGCCCTGGGCGCGACCCTGGCCCACCAGCTGGTCGAGGCCAGCTTGGGCCGCGATCCCACGCCCGTCCGGATCGCCTTCCCCAATCCCGGCCTCCAGCGGGAGGTCTCCCTTCCCGACGGGTTCGACGGCTCGGAGCTCCCCGGGCTCCTGGCGCCCCTGGCCGCCAGCCTCGCCCAGGAGCTGGCCGGCCAAGGCCGGGGGGCGTCCCGCCTCACCCTCCGGCTCCTGCCGCCGGCCGGAGCTCGCGGCTCCGAAACGGCCGGGGCTTCCCGGCAGGCCTCCCGCCGCTTCTCCGAGCCCCTCAGCGATCCCCAGCGGCTGGCCCGGGAGGCTGAGCGCCTGGCCCGCCGGCTCCTGCTCGCCCCACCCCTGCCGGGCAGCCGGCTGCTGGTGGAGGCGGCCGATCTGGCTCCAGCCGCCGCCCGCCAGACCAAGGGCCTGGTCCCCACCGCCGAGGCGGCTCCAACCCCTGCCGGCCAGGGGCCCGCCGCCCCTGGCCTGGCGGAGCTTTTGGAAGCGGCCCAGCAGCGCTTCGGGCAGGCCGCACCGGTCCCCGCCAGCACCCTCCCCCTCTCCCGCCGGGAGCGGATGCTCCACCTCTGGCTCAAGCCGCCTGAACCCCGGCCATGCGGCGGATCGTAGCCCCCATCACCCTCACCCTGCCCGGCCAGGCGGGCGCGTCCCACCCTGCCCCGCCTGCCGGGGCGGTGCCGGCGGTCCTCCCCCTGCCGGGCAGCACCTTTTGCTGGCGGGGCCGGCGGTATGTGATCGAGGCCATCTTGGACAGCTGGCAGGAGGCCGGCTGCTGGTGGGAAGGCGAGCCGGTCACCGAGGGCTTCCACGTGGCTTTCCAAGGGGGCGGCACCGGCATCCTCCTCTTCCGCCAGCCCCGGGGCCCGTGGGTGCTGGATCGGATCGATGATTGAGCATTCAGGAGGGGTTTGGGGTGTTCGTCCACCTCCACGTCCACAGCCCCTACTCCTTTCTTGAGGCGGGGAGCTCCATTCAGGATCTGGTCGACCAGGCCGCCGCGCTGGAGATGGAGGCCTTGGCCCTCACCGACCGGAACCGGCTGAGCGGCGCGGTCGCCTTCACCCGGGCCGCCCGCGCGGCGGGGATCCGGCCCCTTCTGGGCGCCGAGGTCACCCTCACCGACGGCACCCACCTCACCCTCCTGGCCGATGGGCCCGAAGGGTATGCCACCCTCTCCCAGCTCCTCACCCACGCCCACCTGAGCCGGCCCCGGGGGGAGCCGGCCGTCTCCCCGGAGGCTTTGGAAGAGCACCACCAGGGCTTGATCGCCCTCTCCGGCTGCCGCCGGGGGGAGATCGCCCGGCGGCTCCTCTGGGGGGACCGCTCCGGCGCGCTCCGGGCCGCCCAGCGGTACGCCAGCCTCTTCGGGCGGGAGAACTTCTACATCGAGCTGCAGAACAACCGCCTTCCCGGCGGCCGGGCCTTGAATGCGGCCCTGCGGGAGATCGCCCAAAGAGCGGGGCTGGAGTGGGTGGCCACCCAGAACGTCCACTACGCCACCCCGGACCGCTTTCCCGTGTACGACGCCCTCACCTGCGTGCGGACCGGCACCCGCCTGCCCGACGTCCACCCCGAGCGGCGCCTCAACGGGACCAACTACCTGACCAGCCCCCAAGAGATGGCCGCCCTCTTCCCCGACGACCCCCGGGCCCTGCAGAACACCCTGGAGATCGCCCGGCGCTGCCGGCCCGCCCTGCCGGAAAAGCCCCCCAACCGCTTCCCCGCCTTCCCCACCCCCCGGGGGGAGAGCACCATCGCCTTCCTGCGGCGCCTCACCTACCAGGGCGCGTGGCGCCGGTACGGCCGCCTCACCCCCGCCATCCGCCGGCGCCTGGAGCACGAGCTGGCGGTGATCGAGAAGCTGGACGTGGCCGATGCCTTCCTGGTCGCCTGGGACCTGGTCCGCTTCGCCCAGGCACGGGGCATCCGCCACGCAGGCCGGGGCTCCGCGGCCGACTCGGCCGTCGCCTACTGCCTGGGGCTCACCGAGGTGGACAGCATCCGCCGGGGGCTGCTCTTTGAGCGGTTCCTCAGCCTGGAGCGGGCCCAGAAGCCCGACATCGACCTGGACTTTGAGGCCGAGCGGCGGGATGAGGTGGCGGCCTACGTCTCCCGCCGGTACGGCGCCGACCACGTGGCCTCGGTCTGCACCTTCCAAACCTACCGGGCCCGCTCCGCCCTGCGGGATCTGGGGAAGGTCCTCGGCTTCTCCGACGAGGAGATCGGCCCCCTGGCCAAGCGTTTCCCCCACATCCCCGCGGACCGGATCCCCCAGGCCATCCAGGAGCTCCCCGAGCTCCGGGAGAGCCGCCTCCCCCTGGAGCGGTACCAGCTCCTCTTCGAGCTGGCCGCCCAGGTGGCCGGCTTTCCCCGGCACATCGGCACCCACCTGGGCGGGCTGGTCCTGAGCCGGGAGCCTCTGGCCCGGGTGGCGCCCCTGGAGCGGGCGGCCAAGGGGGTGACCATCCTCTCCGTTGACAAAGACGATGTGGAGGCGTTGGGGCTGATCAAGCTGGATTTGCTCTCCTTGCGGACCCTCTCCGCGGTGGGGACGGCCACCCGGGCCATCCAGGTGCGGGAGCCCTCCTTCCGCTACGAGGCCATCCCGCTCGACGACCGGGCCACCTTCCAGATGCTGGGGGAGGGGGAGACGGTGGGCGTCTTCCAGCTGGAGAGCCCCGCCCAGCGGGCCTTGCAAGCCCGGTTGGGCGCCGACTCCATCGAGGATGTGGTGGCCAGCGTCGCCCTCATCCGCCCTGGGCCCATCCAAGGGGATATGGTGGAGCCCTTCCTCCGGCGCCGGCGGGGCCTGGAGCCGGTCACCTACGTGGACCCCCGCCTGGAACCCATCCTGGAGAAGACCTACGGGGTGGTCCTCTACCAGGAGCAGGTGATCGAGATCGCCACCGTCATCGGCGGCTTCACCCCAGGCGAAGCCGACCAGCTCCGCCGGGTGATGACCCACTACCGCTCCCACCAGGAGATGGAGCGGATCGGGCGCCACTTCATCGAGAAGGCGGTGGCCCGGGGCACCCCCCGGGAGGTGGCCGAGGTGATCTTCTCCTACATCGTGGGCTACGCGGGCTACGGCTTCTGCGAGGCCCACGCGGCCGCCTTCGCCGACACCGCGTACAAGACCGCCTACCTCGTCCGCCACTACCCGGCCGAGTTCTACGCGGCCCTCCTCTCCCACCAGCCCATGGGCTTCTACCCGCCCAACACCCTGGTCCACGAAGCCCGCCGCCGGGGGGTGGCGGTGCTGCCGCCCGACATCAACCGGAGCGAGAAGCACTGCACCGTGGAGGAGGGCCGCATCCGCCTCTCCCTCTCGCTGGTCCGGGAGCTGGGGGAAACAGACGTGGAGGAGATCCTCGCGGCGCGGGCTAGCCGCCCCTTTACCTCGCTCCAGGATCTCTGCCGGCGGACCCGCCTCACCCGGGAAGGGCTCACCTACCTGATCCTGGCCGGCGCCTTGGACCGCTTCGATCCCAACCGGCGCCGCCTCCTCTTCAGCCTGGAGGAGGCCCTGCGCCACCGGGAGCAGCCCCTGACCCCCGGCGGGTCAGGGCCGGCCCAGCAGCGGCTGGACCTGGCCCCCCGCGGCCCCCGGCCCGAGGTGGAGGACTTCTCCCCCGACCAGCGGCTCCTTCTGGAGTACGAAGCCCTGGGGCTGACCACCCAACGCCACATCCTCACCCTGCTGGAGCCTGAGCTGCGGCGGATGGGGGTGACCCCCGCCCGCCAGCTCCGGCAGATGGAGGCGGGGCAGCCGGTGCGGGTGGCCGGCCTGCTCATCCGGCCCCACCGGCCCCCCACCCGGAGCGGGCGGACGGTGATCTTCCTCACCTTGGAGGACCCCACTGGCCTGGTGGATGCCACCGTCTTCGAGCATGTCTACCAGCGGGACGGCGAGGCGATCTTCGGCGGCTACCCCGTCCTGGTGGTGGACGGCCGGGTCGCCTGGCGGGGGAAGGGGGTGTCGGTGGAAGCCACCCGGGTCCGGGCCTTCCGCCGGAGCCCCAAGCTCGCCCCGGCGGCGCCCGGGGGCGCAGCTGGCTGAACCACGGGGAGCAGGCGCCGCCTCACGGCTCGGCCCCACACCCAAGCCCCTGCGCGCGGCACCAGGCGGCCCACCGGGGATCGTACTGGGCGGCCAGCACCCCATGGAGGACCAGCGCGGGCACGGGCAGGCGGCTCCAGGCCGTGCTGAAGCCGTGGGCCGCCACCTCCTCCAGCTCAGGGATGGCCGCCCGAAAAGGGAAGCCCAGGAGCCGGGCGGGGTACCCCAATCGCCGGGCGACAGCCAAGGGGGGAAGCTCCACCCCCTCAAGCCGGGAGCGGGCGGCTCCCCGGTCCAGGGCGTGGAAGAGCTCGTGGGCCACCACCACCTCCCGGGCCAGCTCCTCGGCCCGGGCGCCCGGCGCAAGCCAGGCGGCCAGCCCCCGGGCCAGGGCGGCCAGCCCGTCCTGGTAGAGGGTGATGCCGCGCCCCGGGCGGAACCCGGCCAGGCGGAGGCGGGAGGGGTGGGTCCCTTCGGGGCTGGTGGGGCGCTCCTGTACCGGCACCCCCAGGGCCTCCGCCACCTCGTCCGCCCGGGCCGCCGGCCAGCGCCGGCGGAGGGCCTCACTGGCCGCCGCGCCCGTCTGCAGGGCGGCGGCCACCCGGTCCCGGAGGGCCGCCTCGGGCAGGGGGTAGCACCGGGGGGAGGCCCGGACCAGGAAGAGGCCCGCCTCCTCGGCCAGGCGGTCCAGCCCGGCGGCCCGCCCCCGTCCCATCCGCCCTCCCCCTTCCCCGTGCCCGCCGGCGGTCACACCCAGCCCTTGGCCCGGAGCCGGTCCAAGGACCGCCGGAAGGCGGCCGTCGCCTGGTAGAGGCTGTCGGGCTCCTGGCCCGTCACCACCGCGCCGATCATGATGGCGTGCACTTCGGGAACCCGGAAGTAGAGTCCCAGATCCTCGGGATCCATCGCCCGCTGGGACGGGACCAAGAGCTTCCGTCCCGTCGCCTGGCCCACCGCCGCCAAGACCGCCAGATCCTCCCCTCGAGCCTCCTGGCCGTACCCCTCCTTGGGGACCACCGAAGCCTCCAGCCAGTCGCCCGGCAGAGCGCGCAGGCCCGTCCAAAGGTGGGGCGGCGTCCCCGCGTTGATGGCCGGAATGACCGGCAGGCCCGACCGGTACAGGTACAGGCGGAGGTGGGAGAGGTACACATCGATGAAGCTGATGCCCCACTGGCTGAGGCGTTCCGTCTCTTCGGGGGTGATCATCGCCTCCTCGCCCGGCACCAACCCCACCGGGAGCCCCACCGCCGCCACCTGCCGGATCCGCTCTCCCTCTTCCTCCAGGGAGCCGAAGCCGTTGCCGCTGGCCCGGTGGTGGACGTTGACGTGCACCTTGAGCAGGTCCGCGCCGCCCTCTTGGGCCGCCCGGGCCAGCTCCGGGTCGTTCTTGGGCAGGCTGACCACCAGCGTCCCCCGCCCGTACAGGTCAAGGCTCATGTTCCTTCCTCCTCCCTCCAGACCGCCCAGCCCCCAGGCCAAGCGGTCCGGCTGCTACGCCTCCGGCAGGAAGGCGCCCTGCTCGGCCAAGGTGGCCCGCAAGGCGTCCGCGTCCACCTCCCGGGCGGCCACCCCGTCCTTGAGGGCCAGGGCCGCGGCGACACCGGCCGCGTGGCCCATGGCCATGGCGAAGGGCGAGAGCCGCAGCGCGGCCAGGGCCTCGTGACTGGCCGAGATGCACCGCCCCGCCACCAGCAGGTTGGCCGTGCCCTGGGGCACCAGGGCCCGGTAGGGGATGGAGTAGTACTCCCCTTCGGGCAGGCGCCGGGTCTTGTTCTTGGCCGTGGCCGGATCGTGGATGTCGATGGGGTACGCGCCGTAGACCACCCCGTCGTGGAAGTGGCGGGCCGCCAGGATGTCCTCCTGGGTCACCTGGGCCTCGCCCTGGATCCGCCGGCTCTCCCGCACACCGATCTGGGGCGCCACCGCGATGACGTAGACCTCCTCGAAGCCGGGCACCCGCCGGCGCAGGAAGTCGACCAGCTCCCAGACCTGGCGGCGGCCCTCCACCTCCGCCCGGGCCAGCTCCCGCCCCTTGAGGGAGGAGAGCCCCTGGACCCGGGTGGTGTTCACCACCGCCTCGCCGGGCCGCAAGGATTCGAAGACCAACAGGCGCTGGCGAGGGATGGTGAACTCCCCCGCCGCCCGGGCCTCCTCCAGGAGGGTGGGGAAGGCGGAGAAGCCCCGGAAGGGGAGGCGGCGGAGCCGCTCGGGGTCGATGGTCCCGTGGATGGCCACCGGGTGCTGGAGCTCCTCAGGATGCTCCTGGAAGTAGTCGAAGACCCGGTCCCAGTTGACGCCGCCTACGGAGAAGATCATGGTCATGGGCTGGGGCAGGCGGTCCTCCTCCCGGCCCACCTGGAAAGGCACCCCCACCGCGGCGGCCAGGTCGCCGTCTCCGGAGGCGTCGATGAAGAACCGGGCGGCCAGCTCCTTCACCCCATCCTTCTGCCAGACCCGGATGTGGCGGACCGTGCCGCCCTCCACCGCCGCATCGAGAAAGAGGGTGTGGAGCCAGAGATCGACGCCCGCCTCCACGCACATCTCCTGGAGGACCCGCTTCAGCCCCTCGTAGTCAAAGGGGGTGATGCTGGAGCAGTAGTCGATGGGGTCAGGCACATGCCCGGGTGAGTCCCCCGTGGCCCGGAGCCGGTCCACCACCTCTTGGGCCAGCCCCTTGACCACCTGGGTCTCGCCCGCGTGGAAGGACTGCATGGGCCCCACCATGGCCGCGGTCAGGGTGCCGCCCAGGAAACCGTACCGCTCCACCAAGGCGACCTTGAGCCCCATGCGGGCGCCCGCCACCGCGGCCGTCACGCCCGCGCTGCCCCCGCCAACCACCACCAGATCGTAGGTGGACACCGGTACCATCCGATCCCTCCTCATCAGCTCCGCTCGATGGCCTCGCGGAAGGCCCGGGTCATCTCGTAGATCTCCTTGGGATCCTCGCCCACCGAGAGCACCCCGATCATCAGCCCCGCCGCCCCCGTCGCCCGCAGCGCGGGCACGTCCGCCGGCTCCAGCCGCCGCTGGCTGGGGATGATGGCCGGCTTGCCGAAGGCCTCCACCGCCCGCCGGTAGAGAGCCAGATCCCGCACGTTCAGCGGCTGGCCGTACCCTTCGGGCGGGATGAGGGCGAGCTCCGCCATGTGGATCCCGGGCACCTGGCCCAGGCCCCGGAGGAGCTCCTCGTTGAAGCTGGCATCGGCGGCCGCCATACGGCTCCACGTCCCCACGCCCAGCAGCCAGGCAGGCATGAAGTGGGCGAACATGTCGACGAAGTCGAAGGGCATGGCCGCCGCGGCGGTGATCTCGTCGCGGTCGGCCTTCTCCGCGGCGGGCACCAGGCCCACGGGGATCTTGACCGCCTCCAGGATCTCCTCCAGGACCGCCCGCTCCGCCTCCAGGGAGCCGAAAGTCCGCTTGGTCGCCCGGTGGGTGATGTTCAGGTGCACTTTGATGGCGTCCGCGCCGCCCTCTTCCGCGGCCCGGGCCATCTCCACGCTGTTGGCCGGCAGGGCGACAATCAGCCCGAAGCGGCCCCCTTCCAGCAGTTGCAAGAAACGGCTCATCATCCATTCCCCCTCACGGTCGTCTTCGTTAGCGCGGTTCGGCCACCAGGAGGATGGGCGTCTCCTCAGGCAAGCCGGCCAGCTCCGTCTCAATCATGGACAGGATGAGGTTTTCATCCGCAATGCCCGAGAGATCCACAATCCGGGAGCCCACCAGAACGAAGAGGTTAGGCAGGACCCGCCCGGTGTCCTTAATGGTCGAACCCTCTTCCAGGATGAGCTGGGCCGCGTGACGTCCTTCGCCCGCGGTGCCCCCTCGCACCACGGCGTGGGCCAGCTTCAAGCGGATGATCCCCTCCTGGTCACACACCTGCACCCGCTGCTCCCGCTTCTTGAAGAGCCCGAAGAACTGGCGCCGCTCCACCGTGTGGCCGAAGGCCTCCAGCCCCTGGCTGCCGCCCAGGTGCTCCACCTGATCCTCGGGCACCCCCAGGCTCTGGGCGACCACCGCCCGGCGCTCATCCACACTCAGCTGGACCCGGCGGCCCGTCCCCGTCCGCAGCTCGGTGGCGCCTGTCCCCACGGCCCGGACCAGGTGCTCGTCGGGGATCACCTCGATCTGCACCTCGACGGTGGCCGGGTCGGCCCCCAGGGCGATCACCGCCTCCTGGGCCTCCCGGCGGATGCGGAGGAGGTCCTCCTCGGTGGGGTTGGTGATGGAGCGCTCGATGGTCTCCCGGATCATGGCCAGGGCCACCCCGATGGTGGAGATGATCGCCCCGTTCTCCACGATCCGGTAGGGCACGCCCATGGTGGCCGCCACATGGGGCACCACCGCCGCCGCGCCCCCACCGCCGCCCACCAGGACCACCTTGGAGTCCTCGAGGGCGTACTTGCGGCGGAGGGCCTCGATCGGTTCGATCACCTTCTGGGCGGCCAGATCCAGGGCCTGGCGGGCCGCCTCCTCCACCGTGGTGCCCAGCGCGGCCGCCAGGGGGGCCCAAGCCCGCCGGATCCCGTCCAGGTTCCCCCGGGCGTAGTCGTCGGGCCCCACGCGTCCCAGGAGGTTGGCCGCGTCGGTGAGGGTGAGAGCGTACCGCTCACCCCGGGCGGTGCGGACGGCCACGTACTCCTCCGGATCCCCGGGGAGGGGCGCGAAGATCTCCAGCTCGGCGCCGTCCAGGGCCTCCGGGTCAGCGAAGGCCGCGTACTCCAGCCCGGCGATGTGGGCGCTCCGGGGCCCCACCTCCACCAGGCGGCCATCCCGCACCCGGATCATGCTCCCGCCGGCCACGCCCACCGTCCGCACGTCCAGGGAGCGCAAGTAGGTCCGGTGGCCGCCCACCTCCGCGTAGTCCACCATCACCCGGCCGTTCTTGATGAGGGAGATGTCGGTGCTGGTGCCGCCCACCTCGAGGAAGAGGCCGTCGGAGACCTTGGCGTACATGAGGGCGCCCGCCACTCCCGCGGCCGGCCCCGAGAGCAGGGTGAGGATGGGCCGCCGCCGCATCTCGCCCACCATCATCGAGCCGCCGTCGCCCCGCATGATCATCAGGGGCGCGGTGATCCCCGCGGCTTGGACGCTCGCCTCGGTCATATCCGCGGTGCGGGTCATGCGGGGGAGGATGGAGGCGTTGATGACGGCGGTCCGGGTGCGCACCTTCAAGCCGTACCGCTTGGAGATCTCGTAGGAGGCGCTGGCCGGCAGCCCCATCGCCTGGGCCGCCTGCTGCACCATGAGCTCTCGGGAGGGATCATCGACGCTGTACGCCTCCGCGGCCACCACCGCTTCCGCCCCCTGGGCCACCAAGGCCTGCAGCGCCTCCGTCACCTGCTCGGGGGTGAGCCCGTTGCCCGTGTCGAGGAAGGTATGGAGCGGCTGGAGGACCTTCCCCTGGGCCAGCGGGATGGGCTCGATCTGGGTCTGGTTCCGGGCCCGGGCCCCGTCGAGGCCGCTCCCCATGCCAACGATCCCTACCGGGACCACGTCCCCCTCCAGGAGGGCGTTGGTCGCCTGGGTGGTGCCGTGGGAGATGAAGACCACCTCGGCCGGGTCGATGCCACCCCGCTCCAACACCCCCTGCACCGCCTGAATCACCCCGGCGGCCACACCGTGGGGGTCGTTGTGGGTGGTGGGAATCTTGAGCTGGGCCAGGATCTCGAGGGTCTCGTCATCAATGGCCACCGCATCGGTGAAGGTGCCCCCCACGTCGATCCCGATCCGGACCCGCCGGCCCGGCTGATTCTTCTCTGCCATGTCCGGTCCCCTCCCCGGCCAACCCCCGCGGCCGTGTGCGGGAGCAGCCTTGATCCAGTCACTGCGATGGAGCCAGGAGCGGCTGTGCCGGGGGACTCGGGAGCCCACGCTCCCGAGTCCCCGTCCTCACCTTAGACGTAGAGGATGCCAGCGATCAGAGCCGAGAGCGCCGCCACCAGCCACAGGTAGGGCAGCAGCTTCCGGGTGATGGAGTTGACGTCGATCTTGGTGAAGTCTGCTGTCCAGACGTTGTGGGTGTTGGTCGGGTCGCCCGCGATCTGCACCCGCTCGGTGGACATGAAGGCCGCCATGGCCGCCTGGGGGCTGAGGATGCCCAGGCTGATGATGAGGCCCACGATGCCGCTGCCCAGGCCCCACATGTTGAGCGGCCCTCGGTAGAGCGCCAGCGGCGCCAGCAGGGCGAAGAAGAGGACGTACGCCACGGGCGTCGACGGGATGATGGCCCGGAGCAGCCCGCTCATCGCCTCGGCCACCTGGGGCAGGAAGACCGCGTTGAGCACCATGCCGATGGCCACCATCAGGGTGATGGCCGGCGCCGTCTCCCGCAGCCCGTCGATCACCGACCGGGTCAGGTTGGCCGGCGCGTTCCGGAAGTCGACGGTGACCGCGCCGTAGAGGATCCCGGTGAGCATGCTGGGCACGATGGGCCACTTGAAGCCGAGCACCAGCACCAGCGGGATGAGCGGGGTCAGGAGGGCCAGGGGCGGGACCTGCTTGCTCTCCACCTTGTTGGGCGCCGCCGCCGTCCCCCCGACGGCCCACTCCGACGCGACGGACCGGGTCTGCAGGACGATGTAGACCAGGGCCACCACGCCGGTAAGGACGAACTGGATGACGCCGAACTGCTGGATGACCCCGATCTCCACATTGGCCATGGAGGCGTAGGTCTGCCAGTTGGAGAGGTTCATGGCGATGCCGGTGGCCATGGAGAAGAGGAAGATGGTGGCCGCCTTCTGGCGGTCAATGCCCACCGACATGAGGATGGGGAGGACAATGGTCCCCACCATGATCACCGCGCCCAGATGCCCGACGGCCGTGAAGAGAATGGCGACCACCACGCCCAGGGCCACAGCCACCCCCATGGGCTTGTCGCCTCCCAGCTCCGCCGCCTTGGCGATCATGGACTGGGAGATGCCTGTCTGCACCATGAGCTGCCCCAGCCACGCCCCGAAGATGACCGCGGCGATGGCCGAGGCCATCCGGATGGAACCGGCCTCGATGACCCGTTGGAGGATCCCCTGCTCCCCTCCGAAGGGGACTCCGGCCACCAGCGGGATCAGAATGGCCATGAAGATCAGGGACAGAACGGTCGAGAGCCTCTGAGTAATCATGAGGAAGGCGAAGACCAAGAAAATGGCCAAGATAGCCACTGCCGTCCACATCGTTCCCTACCCCCTTTTTTCGACTGGGCAACCTGCGGGTCGCCCCGTTCGTCAGCCAGACAGCCAAACCTCAGCGCCCAACGCTCGCCTGTGCGTCGCCTCCGTTCTCACCCCCGTCGTCATCCTCGAGGCTGGAAGGCTCCCCGCGTGCGCCGTCTTCCTCACGCAGGGAGGCAAACCACTCCTCGTGCTCATCGGAGAAGACCCGCTCAAAGACCAACTGGCCCGCGCCCACCACCGCCGCCCGCTCTTTCAGCTCACCCCGAGCCACCCAGATCTGGCCGGCGGCCCGGGAAAGCACCCGATGGCGGAACTCGGCGAGCAACGGCTCCCAGAAGAGGGGCCCGCCGCCCGCGAGGGGCCCGGCCAGCACCACCGCCGAGGGGCCCAGCAGGTTGGCCACATTACCCAGGGCCCGTCCCAACCAGCGCCCTGCCTCCCGCAGGGCCACCCGGGCATGGGCGTCGCCGTTGTACGCCCGGGCCACCAGGTCCTTGAAGGGCGGCTTCTCCTCGTCGCCCCGAAGGGTCTGATACCGGTGGAGCACCGCCGGCACGGAGGCCAGGGTCTCCAGGCAGCCGCGCCGGCCGCAGGCACAGAGGGCTCCCTCGGGCTCCATGACCATGTGGCCCAACTCACCCACCACGCCCCACTCGCCCCGGTAGAGCTGGCCATCGAGCACCAGCCCCGCCCCGATCCCCGTGCCCGCCCGGACGTAGACCACATGCCGGTGGCCCCGCCCGGCGCCGAAACGGGTCTCGGCCAGGGCCGCCGCATTGGTGTCGTTCTCGACGATGACGGGCCACCCGAACCGGGCGTTCAACATCTGGGCGAGGGGGAGATCGTACCAGCCCAGATGGGCCGCCTGCAGGACCCTCCCCTCCACGGCGTCCACCAGACCAGGAGCGGCCACCCCCAGACCCAGCACGGGTCCGGGCAGGTGGCCGCCCACGTTGGTCACTGCCTCCACGACGCTTCCCAGAACGCTCCCCTCGCCGCCACCGGTCACAGGCACCTCGGAGACAGCGACCGATTCCTCCCGGAGGGAGAAGGCTTCCGCCCGAATCCGGGTGCCACCCAAATCCACTCCGATGACAAACCCCGCCTCCGCCCGGAGCTGGTAGAGGACTGGCCGCCGCCCGCCCCGGGAGCGCCCCAGCCGCTCCTGGACCAATCCGGCGGCCACCAGCTCATCCATCACGTTGTAGGCGGCCGTCCGGCTCAGGCCCGTCCGCTTGGCCACATCGTAGCCGGAGAGCGGGCCGTGCTCCCGCAACAGCTGGAGAATGATCGTCCGGTTGAGCTGCCGGGACCGGCGCGGGTCGATCCTCACCGGGCGCTCGCCTCCTTGGCGACGGGTACCGGAGAAGCCGGGGGACCTCGTCCTCCCCAGCTTCTAAGGACTTCTTCAACAGAGTTGACATCTATCCTGCTCGGTGTGAAAAAAGGAAGGCCATCCAGGACAAGAAAAGATGCCCACGACCCCGGGAACTGGGCCGTGGGCAGCACCATAAAGAAGAGGGCCTGGGCGGCCCTTACGCCGGGGCTCGAAAGAGGCTCTGGTGCCACTCGCCCCGGTCGTCCAGGGAGAAGCGGACATGGCGGAGGACTCGGTCAGCCACATAGCGCCGCCCAGCAATCTCCACCACCACATTGGGGTGGACGAGCCTGGCCTGCACGGTCCCACCGTCGATGACCTTCAGGCGAGTCCGGGCCCCCAAGGGGCTTCCCACCTCGTCCAGGCTGATGGCCCCGCGGAAAACCTGAAGGCTCCCACCCCGGACCACCCCCCGGTAGACGGTGATGCCCGTGCCGGCCACCACTTCCGAGTTGAAGATGGACCCGTGCCGGATCGAGATCCGCCCCGAGGCGTGCAAGGCCGCATTCTGCACATGACGCACGCCGATGTCGGCTTCCATGGACGCATCGGCTTCGAGCCGGTAGGACGCGGCCTTGAGCTGCTCCACGGCCTCTTCCAGCTCCGTCCCGTCGGCCAGGATCAGAGGCCCCGGGGTGACCAGGGCCCGGATGAGCACGGCCACGGCCCCTTCCAAAGCCATATCGGTCTCGTCAAAGGTCTTGCTCCGCTCGAAGAGCCTTTGCACCTGCTTCGGGAGGCTGGGAAACTTCAACTCCAGCAGCCGCTTGATCAGCACCCCGTCCGGGGGCCGCCGGTCCCCAATCTGGTGGTACTGGGGCTGTTCTTTGAGATAGCGGAGGGAAGCCACCAGGCGTTCCAACATCTGGAGCAGGGGCTGCAACTCGTTGAGCAAGGTCCGGGCCGCGGCCGCCGAGCCGCCGGCCATCACCGTGGAGCTGACCACGCTGCCCGCCACCTGCACCCCGAGGCGTCCCCGGACGGTGCCGCCATCCACCGTTCCCGCCACCATCACCCGGCCCCCCGAGAGCACCTTGGTTCCTTCCTTGACGCTCCCTAGGACCACCACATCCCCGTCGAAGCGGATGTGGCCCGTCTCCACATCCACATCCCCCTCAACGGTGTAGGTAGGCAAGACCATGAGCAGGTGGTCCTGCCGGGCAGGACGGCCCGACTGCAGGGCCACCGCCGCCCGGCCGTCCCCGACGAGCTGCACCCCCGGCCCCGCCCGGAGGACCGGCTCCTGGGGTTCCGGGGCCTCCACCACTCGGCCGTACACATCGGTCCCCGGCGTGCCCCGCTGGCCTGGATGAACCACGGCCAAGGTGGTCCCGGCCTTCACCGTGGGGATGCGGCGGAGATCCAGGTAGTCGACGGGCTCCGCCGCCTCGTCGCTCACCTGCACCCGTTCGACGGAGAAGGGGACCAAGTACTCAATCCAGCCGTCGACGGTGGGGCCGGGCGGCGTGCCGGTGGCTACCTCCACCTCTGCTTCCAGCCCCGTGAGGAGGCGGTTCACGGCCTGTTCGTCGATGGGCGCCCGGATCCCCACCTCCTCCCGGAGGTACCGGACCAGATCGGCCGTGGAGAGACCCAAGGCCGGATCGGAGAAATCGGGGACGGCAACGAGGGTGAGCTCCCGGGAGGGAAGCTGGTCCATCAGCCGCATCCGTCCCATGCGGCCCCCCTTGAAGCTCAAGAAACAGTGCATCCCATCCGGGGTGACCCGATGGTCCAGCCGCGGGGGCTGATCCTCGCCGCTGACCTCCACCGTAACCTCATCGCCCGGTAAGATCACCCGGGCGTGCGACACCAGCTCGCCATTGACCCAGAGGCGCACGTTCGGCCCAGGACGCAGCACGGGGTGGCACCGGCTTCCCGGCTCATGGTGGATCCTCACCTGACCGCCTTCAACCCAGGCGTAGCTGGCTGACAATCCGACCGCGACGCGCGCCAACCCATCCGGAGTGGTCCCCAAGGTTCCAGTCCCCCCTTTGCCTTGTCTTGCCCACCCCAAAGAGACCACGCCGCGGCCAGCCCAAGGCCTGCGCCAGGACCCACTAGGCCCAGGGCGTCAGCCTCTGGCTTTCATCGGCCGGCTTCTCCTCGTGGTTCCCTGAGGGTGGTGAAGGTGTGGCGGCTCGGACCCACCTTTGGCTCAGGATGGGGAGAGCGGCTCTCCAGAAGCGTAGGGGACCGTCCGATATCATGAACTGGGAACGGGTCTGTGGGGCCCACCAGACCGAGCGTGGGTGTCCGGTGGTTCAGCACAGGCCAGGCCCACCCCGCCTCCCGGACATCGGTGGTCTGGCCTGTAGGCCCGAGGCTTCCTCCGACGGCAGGCCGATCTCCCCTGTCGCCTCCAAATCCTCTTCGGGGCGACACCGATTTCTCCTTTCGGCGCCGATCCGCCTGTCCCTTTTCTCATGTTTTTTGTGAATATTGACCCACGCCCGACCTCTAGGAACGGGGCTCGCATGGAGGTGTGACGCTGAACCCACGACAGCCGCCACGCCCTCTGGCCACCGGTCCGGTTGCCGTGGGGCCGTCCCGAGTTCGGTATGGCACTGCCAGACACGATGACAGAAAAAGCGGCAAGAGTGGTGCGATCACTCTTGCCGCTATCAGGATCATACGCTTCTTGCCGACGGGTGACCCCGTCGCAAGGCCCTATTGATCGTTGGTGCCCGGAGTGGGACTCGAACCCACACGGATGAACCACACGCCCCTCAAACGTGCGCGTCTGCCAGTTCCGCCATCCGGGCACGATGGCCTTACGGCAAAAACGACTTTATCACAGACGCTCGGGGGCGTCAAGAGGGTCTCCCCATCACGCCTCAGGCCACCTGCTCCCCGCTGGGGAAGCGGACGTCGATCGCGTCCTTGGCGCAAACCTCCTCACAGAGCCCGCAGCCCACACACGACTTGGAGTCGACCAGCACCGCCACGCTCTGGAAGGCATCCCCTTCCAGCTCCAAGCAGTGGAAGGGACAGACATCCACGCAGAACTGGCAGCCCGTGCAGTTGACCGGATCGATAACGGGCTTGGGCCAATCGGTCCGCTTCCGGATGCGGGGCAGGATCTCCCCCAGCTCGTTCTCGATGCACTCGACAGGGCAGGCCATGGTGCAGGCCCCGCAGTCGATGCAGAGCTCGGGCGCAATCACGTGGAGCTGTTGCCGCTCCCCGCTGATGGCCTTGGTGGGGCAAACCTTGACGCAGGCTGTGCAGCCGATACATGTCTCCCGAATAAAGTGGGCCATCAAGCTTCCCTCCTCGCCGGAGCCTGCTCCAGGCTCCCGTTGGCCTCCCTTTCGCCTGGCTCAGCCTTGGGCCTCCACCCGCTCCGCCCGGGGCCGCAAGATCCGGGCCTCCAGCCGCCGGGCCAGGGCCTCAAAGCTTTCTATGCTCGAGCCTTGGGGGACGGCCCCCCGCTCTTCCGCCTGGGCGTTGGCCGCTGGCCCCGCCAGGCGGGCCAACAGGTCTGCCAGCCCTTCGGCGTTCACCAGCGGGACCCCCAGGTTGGCCCCCAGGGCCTCCTCTCGGGCCCGGACCCTCCGCCGCAGGAGGACCAGGACCGGGGTGACGGCTCCTGCCCCGTCCCCCAAGGCTGCCCCGTCTCCCACAGGCAGGCGGGCTGCTTCCGCCTCGAGGCGCCGGGTCCGGGCCACCAAACCCGGCCGGACCAGGCTCCAGAAGCTGGCCTCGGAGCTGGTGTCCACCCCGACGGCCACCCAGGAGCGGCCGGCGTGGACCAGGTACCGGACGGCCCCCGGCCTCCGGGCCGGCAGCCGCAGCACTGGCCAGCGGGCCGCCACCTCCCGAAGGACCCGCTCCAGGTCCCGGAGGCCCGCCTCGCTTTGGAGCGCGTGAACCTCCGCCAGGGCCCGGAGCCCCAGGAGGACGAAGGCGATCATCCCGAACATGGTGAAGAGGGCCACGCCCGTCTCGGCGGCGATCCGGAGGAGGCTGCCGCCGACGAAGGCCATCACACCCAACTGGATCCAAACCCCGAGGCGCACGCCCTCTTCACCCCCTCCCCCTGCCCCAGCTCTACTTCAGACCCAGCAGGTACTCGACCACCAGATCCAGCTCCTCCTCGGTGAAGGCAAGCTGGGGCATTTGGGTCGGGCCCAGGGCGATGGGCGGGTTGGCCGGCACCGCGGTGGGATCGCCGTAGTTGGACCAGTAGACCGGCGCCCGGTGCTCCGTGCCGGCGGGATCGCTGATCCACTGCTTCAGGAAGGCTTCATCCAGCCCCCAGGTGCCCACCTTGGTCAGGTCGGGGCCCTGGAAGCCGCCCACCTGGCCGATGGTATGGCAGGCCAGGCACCCCTTGAGCTGGATGATCTCCTTGGCCCGCTGGTTCACCTCGTCAGGCACCTGGGCATCGGGGAGCTCGCCCTCCAGCCGGGCGGCGGGGATGTGGCTGACCACCTCGTTCCAATCCCCCATCATGATGAAGGTAGTCACCGCGCGGAGCTCCTGCGGGTTGAGCGGGCCGCCGTGGGCCTGGCCCCACGCGGGCATGGCGGTGAAGGAGGCCCACTCCCCCGTCTCGAGCCGGACCCAGCGGGGATCGGTGCTGCCCGGCCGGCCCTGGTCGATGGTGGTGTAGAGGAAGTCGTACACATCCGTCTCCTCGTCAGGATCGCCCCGGAACTCCTCCCGGTTCAAGGGCGGCCCCACGACCCCCTCCCCCAGAGGCCCGTGGCAGGTGGCGCAGTTGCTGGCGAAGATCTGCAGCCCCCGGCTCACCAAGTTGTGGAGGTGTTCCTCCCGGGCGATGGCCATCCGCCGGTTCTCCAGCAGGAGGTAGCCCGTCCAGATGAGGATGAGGAGCCAGGCGGAGACGATGACGACCACGTACTTCCGGTAGCGCACGAGCGGACGACCCCTTTCAGCGACGCTTGCAGCGCTGGCCTCTGCCGGGCCGGCCTACGAATCCTCGTCCTCGGCTGCCTTCCGAACCCACTTCTGCAGGCCGTAGAGCAGCCCCAGCCCAATAACGATCAGGAGAAAGACCAACCCCAGCTCCACCGACTCAGAAACCTCGAACATACGCCGTCCCCTCCCACCGCGCCTTTAGACCGGGGTGATCTGAGAGGGATCGAACCGGTCCCGCTCGATGATCCGCCCCGTGTTGACGATGATCTCGCCGTTTTCGATGCGGGTCTCCATGTAGTCCAGCGGCCGCGGCGCGGGGCCGGCGATGTTCTGGCCGGTCCGCTCGTAGATCGAGCCGTGGCAGGGGCAGTGGAAGAGCTGCTCATCCTCCCGCCAGGGCACGGTGCAGCCCAGGTGGGTGCACCGCCAGTAGAGGGCGATGACGCCTTCCTCCAGGCGGGCCAGGTAAAACTTCCCCTCCCGCACCCGGGTGACGCTGCCCACGGGGAAGTTCTCCACGGGCCCAACCCGGATCTCCGCCCCGAACCCCCGCACGTTCCGGGGCCAGAAGAGGGCGAGCCCGGCCACCCCTGCCTCCAAGGCAAAGAGGCCAACCGAGCCCCACATGAGGCTCCGCATGAACTGCCGGCGGGAGTGGGCCTTCCCCTGGCCGGTCGCCTGGATCTCGCCGCCCCCGGCGCCCGCCTCGACGTTGGTCTCCAGGTTCTTGTCAGGCTGATCGGGCATTCCTCTTCCCCCTCACCAGCTGCCGCGTCTGCAGGTGTTTCGCTCGTCAAGCCGGCACGCCGGCCAGCTCCCCAGGGGCTAGAATCCGATGGGCCGCCCAATCTCCCAGGGCCACATGAGCTGCATGCCGTAGCCCCGGAAGGCGGTGCCGATGATGGTCAGCACCACGAAGGAGGCCACGAAGAAGGTGTAGAGCGCGATGGCCACCTCGCGGGTGTCCGCCTTCCAGTGGCGCCGAACGATGACGGCCAGGGAGAAGGGGATGAAGGTCATGAAGAAGATGGGCACCAGCCAACCGCCCAACACGTCGATGACGACCGGCGGCAGGTCAAGCGGGCGCAGCAGGTACTCGAGATAGGGGGCCACCCCGCGCGCCTCGCTCCCCGGCACCGGGAGCCACTCATCCAGGAAGATGAGGGCCAGCTCCCAGACGGCCGTGTAGAAGGCCGCGAACGCGGTGATCGCCTTCCCCTTGGGCCCGCTGAACCAGATCCCCGTGCCCTTGCGCCGCCGGTCGATGTAGGGCAGGGCGGCCAGGCCGACGAGCACCACGGTGGGCACGATCACTCCCGCCAGGGAGGGGTTCATGTGGAGGAGGAGCTCCTGGAGCCCCAGGAAGTACCAGGGCGCCTTGGCCGGGTCTGGCGTCACCTCAGGGTTGGCCAGGCTGCCCAAGGGCGCCTTCACCACCACCGACATGAGGGAGAGCAGGACCAAGAAGATGAGCGCGGCCATCAGCTCCACGCTGACCAAGTGGGGCCAGGTGTGGACCCGCTCTTCCCGCCGTTCCACCGCGGCCACCGCGGCGGCCGAGCGAGCCCGGGGAGCCCCCTTCCGGAGCGGCCGGAGCGGTTCTTTCATCTCCATGGCAGGGCCTCCTTCTGCGTCAGGCAAGATGACCGGTTCGATCGCTGCAGCGGTTGAGCGCTCCTACCCGGCCTGGGTACGGCTGATCGGCTCCACCTCATCCTCCTCGTCTTCGTAGACGGGCGTGGAGATGTTCCCATCCTTCCGGACCCGCCAGAAGTGGAACGAGACCACCACGATCAGGGCCATCGGCAAGAAGATTACGTGGAGGGTGTACCACCGGATCAGGGTGGGCTGGGCGATCTCATAGCCCCCCAACAGGGCAAACTCCACCTGCTTGCCGATGAAGGGCGTCGACTTGGCGATGTTGGCCCCCACGGTGATGGCCCAGTAGGCCAGCTGGTCCCACGGGAGCAGGTAGCCAGTAAAGCTCAAGAGGAAGGTGAGGACGAGGAGGGCCACCCCCACCACCCAGTTGAACTCCCGGGGCGGCTTGTAGGACCCGGTGTAGAAGACCCGGGTCATGTGGAGGAAGACGAAGATGACCATGGCGTGCGCGGCCCACCGGTGCAGGTTCCGCATGAAGGAACCCATGGTCACGTTCCGCTCCAGCTCCACGATGGACCAGTACGCCTGGTCGACGGACGGGATGTAGTAAAACATCAGGAAGATCCCGGTGATGGTCAGGATGACGAACATGAAGATGGAGAGCCCGCCCAACCCCCAGGTGTAGGAGACGTCCGTCGCCCGCTTGGGCACCCGGGTGGGGTGCAGGTGGAGGGCCAGGCTGTTGAGGATGACCAGGACCCGATTCCGATCGTCGGTGGGGTAACTGTTCCGGTAAATGGACCGGTAGACCCGGTTCTGGGTAATCCACTTGCCAAGGCGCGACATGGGAACCCTCCTGGTGGCCGTCAGCTCTGCCTGCCCTGGGTGGGTCCTTTTTGCCACCCGTTCGCGTTCTTATTGGCCGACAATTAGAGTTCGTGCCTTTTGAGGGATCTCCTCCCATGGAAGGGGGAAGACCGGCTGGGACCGGTTTTGTCGCGCTTTTCTGGCGACTATGGTGGGACCCCGGCCTGAGGCCGGGACAGGGCTTAGAGATACCGCTTGAACTCCTGGTTGAGCCAGAACCAGAGGATGCCGAGGAGGCCCAGGTCGTCCAACCAGCCTCCGGGGAAGAAGACCGGGACCAGGTCCACGGGGCTCAGGAGGTAGAGGGCGGCCAGGATCACCAGGAGCTTGGCGCCGGCCGGCACCTGGGGATGGGTCATGTACCGGAACAACCGGCCGAAGAAGCCGCCGGGCGCGACCTGGCTCTCCCCGGGCCCATCCCCCGCCCCTTCGAACCGGCTTCCATCGAGTCGCCCCTGAAAACGCCCCCGCGGCGCCTCCCGTTCCCGGTCCTCGGCCCGCTCTGCCCCCTGCTCCTGCGGCACCGAGGCGCCGCAGTAGGGGCAGGTCCGGGCCAGGACCACCTCCTGTTGACACTCAGGACACCGCACCGCTACGGGACCCTTTCCGCGTCAGCTCGCCTTCTGGTCCCCCGGCTCGCCCGCCGGCACGCCGGTCGGGTTCTTGATCAGCCGCGGGCCGGGCTGGCCAGGCTTGACCAGATGGCAGGCCACCTTGTGGCCCGGCGAGACCTCCACCACCGGCGGATCCACCTGCTTGCAGATCTCCTCAGCCACCGGGCAGCGGGTGTGGAAGCGGCAGCCCGAGGGCGGCCGGCTGGGGCTGGGCACGTCGCCGGCCAGGATGATCCGCTCCCGCTTGATGGTCGGATCGGGGATGGGCACCGCCGAAAGGAGCGCCTGGGTGTAGGGGTGCTGGGGGTTGTTGTAGAGCTCCTTCTTGGGAGCCAGCTCCACCAGCTTGCCCAGGTACATCACCGCCACCCGGTGGGCGATGTGCTTCACCACCGCCAGGTCGTGGGCGATGAAGAGGTAGGCCAGGCCGTACTCCTCCTGCAGGTCCTGGAGCAGGTTGATCACCTGAGACTGGATGGAAACGTCCAGGGCCGACACCGGCTCGTCGGCGACGATCATCTTGGGGTTGACGGCCAGGGCCCGGGCAATACCGATCCGCTGCCGCTGCCCGCCCGAGAACTCGTGGGGGTACCGGCGCAGGTGGTAGGAGCTGAGCCCCACCACTTCCAGGAGCTGGCGGACCCGGTCGTCCCGCTCCTTCCGGTTCTTCACCAGGCCGTGGATCTCCAGGGGCTCGCCGATGATGTCCGCCACCGTCATCCTCGGGTTGAGGGAGGCGTAGGGGTCCTGGAAGATGATCTGCATCTCCCGCCGGAGGGCCCTCAGCTCATCCCGCTTCATGGCCAGGACATCCCGGCCCTCGAAGTAGACCTCGCCCGAGGTGGGTTCGATCAGGCGGAGGATGAGCCGGCCCGTCGTCGACTTGCCGCACCCCGACTCACCCACCAGCCCCAGGGTCTCCCCCCGGTTGAGGGTGAAGGACACACCATCCACGGCTTTGACGGCCCCCACCTGCTTGGAGAAGATGATCCCCCGGGTAATGGGGAAATGCTTGACCAGATTGCGGACCTCCAGCAAGGGGGCTTCCGTTTGGGCCTGGGGCCGTTCTTCCAGCTGAACCGCCACCTCAGCCCACCTCCTTCATGGGCTCGATGGGCTCGAAATCGGTATGCTTCCAGCACGCCGCCCAGTGGCCCGGGTCCACTTCCATAAGCGGCGGCTCCTGGGCCCGGCAGATGTCCCGGGCCAGCGGGCACCGGGGGTGGAAGCGGCACCCAGCGGGCATGTTGTAGGGGCTGGGCACCACCCCTTCGATGGTCTGCAGCCGCTCCCGCTCCTCATGGAGCTTGGGGATGGACTCCAACAGCCCTTCGGTGTACGGGTGGGAGGGCTTGGCGAAGATGGACCGGACGTCGGTCTTCTCCACCACCTTCCCCGCGTACATGACCACCACATGCTCCACCAGCTCGGCCACCACACCCAGGTCGTGGGTGATGAGGATGATGGCCGCCCCCACCTCTTCCCGCAGCCGCCGCATCAGGTCCAAGATCTGGGCCTGGATGGTCACGTCCAGGGCCGTCGTCGGCTCGTCGGCGATGAGCAACTTGGGGTTGCATGAAAGCGCCATCGCGATCATCACCCGCTGGCGCATGCCGCCGCTCATCTGGTGGGGATACTCATCCACCCGGCGGTGGGGGTCCGGGATGCCGACCAGCCGCAACATCTCGATGGCCCGTTCCCGGGCCTCCTTCTTCGAGAGCTTCTGGTGGAGGATGATCGCCTCCATGATCTGGTCGCCGACGGTGAAGACCGGGTTGAGGGAGGTCATCGGCTCCTGGAAGATCATGGAGATCTCGTTGCCGCGGATCCGGCGCATCTCGCTTTCCTTCTTCTGCACCAGATCCTCGCCGTTGAAGAGGATCTTGCCTCCCACAATCTTGCCGGGGGGCTGGGGAATGAGCCGCATGATGGAGAGGGCCGTCACACTCTTGCCGCAGCCCGACTCCCCCACCACGCCCAGGCTGCCGCCCCGGTCCACCCCGAAGCTGACCCCATCGACGGCCGGCACGACGCCGTCTTCGGTGAAGAAGTAAGTCTTCAAGTCCTGGAGCTCGAGAAGCTTCTCTGCCACGCCGACGCCTCCTCTTTCAACCCGTACCGGCTTGAACCCAATCGTTCGTTGAGCAGGCCCCGAATCCTCTTTCAGGCCGATCCAGCCAGGCGGCCCGACCCGCCTGGCTCAGGGCCTTACCCGTCCGTCTGCTGGCGGACGTCCAGCGCGTCCCGGAGGCCGTCGCCCAACAGGTTGAAGCCGAGAACGGTCACCATGATGGCGATACCCGGCATGATGGACCACCACCACTGGCCCGAGAACAGGTAGTTCTGGCCCTCAGAGGCCATCCGTCCCCAGCTCGGCGTTGGTGGCGGCACCCCAAAGCCCAGGAAGGAGAGGGAGGCTTCCAGCTGGATGTAACTCCCCATGGCCAGGGTCGCCTGGACCAGCATCGGGGCGATGATGTTGGGCAGGATGTGGCGGAAGATGATGATGAAGTCGCTCGCCCCGATGGCCTTCGCCGCCTCCACGTACTCGTTCTCCCGCGCGGCCAGAAACTGTCCCCGGGTCATCCGGGCGATGTCAGGCCACGAGACCACGCCGATGGCGATGAAAATGATGGTGAGGCTCGCCTCAGGGAAGATGGTGATGATGGCCAGGACGAAGAGCAAGAAGGGGAAGGACCAGACCACGTTGATCAGCCACGTGATGAAGGAGTCCACCCAACCGCCGAAGTACCCGGCCAGGGCCCCCAAGGTGATCCCGATGGCCGTCGTGACCACCGCCGCCATCAGCGCGATGGAGAGGGAGATCCGGGTCCCGTAGATGACCCGGGAGAAGATGTCCCGCCCGTACAGGTCCGTCCCGAACGGATGTTCCCACGACGGGGGGGCGAGACTCTTGGAAAAGTCCTCCCAGGCCAGCTGCTCCAGGGGATCGTAGGGGGCGATGTAGGGCGCGAAGATGGCCACCAAGACCAGCCCCACCACGATGATCAGCCCCAGAACCGCCAGCTTGTTCCGGAAGAAGCGCCGCCGCGCGTCGCTCCAGAGGCTCCTCCCTGGGACGACCTCGGGCGTCGCGGTGGCTGCGACCGCCTCAACACTCGCGTGCAAACCGACCACCCCTCACTCGTACCGGATCCGCGGGTCGAAGAGCGCGTAGGAAAGGTCCACGATCAAGTTGGCCACGATGAAGACGGTGGCCAGGAAGAGCACCTGCCCGCGGATGATCGGATAATCCCGGAAGGTGAGCGCTTCGACGAAGAGGCGCCCGAGCCCCGGCCAGGCGAAGACCGTCTCGGTCACCACCACGCCCCCCAGCATGGCGGCTGTCTCCGTCCCCAGGATGGTCACCACGGGGATGAGGGCGTTCCGGAGGGCGTGCTTCACGGTCACCGCCCACTCACTCAGGCCCTTGGCCCGCGCGGTCCGGATGTAATCCTGGCGGATGGTCTCCAGCATGGCCGAACGGGTGATCCGGGCGAGGAGGGCCATGGGCCGGGTCGCCAGCGTCACCGCCGGCAAGACCAGGTAGATCCATCTCCCGTCACCGTAGCCCATCCCGGGGATCCAGCCGAGCTTCAGGGCGAAGACAAGGATGAGCAACAGCCCGATCCAGAAGGTGGGCGCCGAGATGCCGATGACCGCGCCGGTCATGGCCAGGTAGTCCAAGAACGTGTTCTGGCGCACGGCGGAGATGATGCCGACGCTGATGCCGACCACCCCGCCCAAGAGGAGCGACGCCACCACCAGCTCCAAGGTGGCTGGAACCCTCAGAAGAATGGCGTCCAGAACGTCCATGTTGTTCCGGTACGAGCGCCCCAAGTCGAAGCGGATGGCCGACCAGACAAAGCTGAAAAACTGCTCGTGGAGGGGCCGGTCCAGCCCCCAATCCGCCCGGATCCGGGCGATGGTCTCCGGGTCCCCTCGCTGCCCTGCCAGGAGGCGGGCCGGGTCCCCGGGGACGACGCTGTAGAGGAGGAAGACCACCAGCACCACCCCGAGGAAGACCGGGATGGCCTCCACGATCCGTCGCAGCGCATACCGAGCCACTTGAGTCACCCCTCAACCTGCAAGCAGGGCCGGACTGACCCAGCTCGTCCGGCCTCTTACAGGAAAGGAGGGCCTGGGACCATGGCACCAGGCCCTCCGTCTTTCCATTTACACGCGTCGAGCGATCTTCCTGCAGAGGCGGGCCTTACAGATCGAGCCAGACGTTCCGGAACTTATTGGAGTACTGGCCGAAGGCCGGCAGATCGTAGTTCCGGACGAAGGGCTTGACCAGGTTGTGGTCCGTGTAGAAGTAGATGAAGAGCCACGGCGCCTCTTCGACCGCGATCTTCTCCGCCTCCCGGTAGAGCCGGATCCGCTCCTCCTCGTCGGTGGAGAGCCGGGCCGCCTTGGTCAGCATGTCGAAGGTCGGGTTGTTGAACCGGCTGTAGTTGCCCTCGGGCCCGATGTTGTCCGAGTGGAGCAGGACGTACAGGAAGTTGTCCGCATCGAGGTAGTCCGCGACCCAGCCCAGGCGGAAGAACGGCACCTCGCCCCGCTCGGTGGTGTCCAGGTGGGTGCCCCACTCCACCTCACGCAGGGAGAGGTTGACACCGACCGCCTTCAGCTGAGCCTGGATGGCCTCGGCGATCCGCTGGTGCCCGGGGTCCGTGTTGTACTGGAGGGTGAGCTCCAGCGGGTTGTCCGGGCCGTAGCCAGCCTCAGCCAGGAGCTCGCGGGCCTTGGCGGGGTTGTAGGTGTAGCCCTCCAGGTCGGGGTTGAAGCCCGGGATAGACGGCGGCAGGATCCCCGTGGCAGGCAGGGCGCGCCCGTTGATCACCAGGTTGATGAGCGCCTCACGGTTGATGGCGTAGTTGAGCGCCTGCCGGACCCGCTTGTCGGTGATCTTCTCCACGTTGAAGCCGTAGTAGTAGACCCCAGGCTGCGGGCCCTCCCAGAAGACGCCGTGCTGGGTCTCCACGGTCCGGACGCCCGGGCGGATCTCGGTCTCCTTACCGGCAGTCACCTGGCGGTAGTAGGGGTCATCCACCCGGGTCGCGTAGATGTTGCCCAGCTGGTACTCGGCCCACTCGGTGGCGCCGCCGCCGGGGATGATCCGGAACTCGATGCCGTCCAGGTAGGGCAGCTGGTTGCCGTCCTCGTCCTTCATCCAGTAGTTCTCGTTCCGGGAGAGGCGGATCACATCGTCCTGACGCCACTCCTCAAACTTGAACGGACCGGTCCCCACGGGGTGGAAGTTGAAGTCGGCCGTCCCCCACTTCTCCACATCCTCCCGGGGCAGGACCGAGAAGGTGTTGTAGGCGAGCACCTGCACGAAGGGGGCGAAGGGGTAGGTGATCTCGATCTGGAGGGTGTAGTCGTCCAGCGCCCGGACACCCGCCAGGTGGTCAGCCTCGCCGTTCCGGTACTCCTCGTACCCCTTGATCATGTCGACGAAGTAGGCCCGGGGCGAGTTGGTCTTGGGGTCAGTGATGTAGTTGAAGGTCCAGACCCAGTCGTGGGCCGTCACCTCACGCCCGCCGTTGGCCGTGGGCGTGCCGCCCTCGGTGGTCGCGTGGAAGTGCACCCCGCGGCGGAGGTGGAAGGTGAAGGTGAGGCCGTCCTCGCTCACCTCGTAGGACTCGGCGAGCAGGGGCTGGAGGGTGCCGTCGGGAGCATACTCCAACAACGTCTCAAAGATCTGGTATTCCACCTCAGCCGAGGTGGTGTCGGTCGAGAACACGGGATCCAGGTGCGGAGGGTTGCTCGGCAGAGCATCGTACCAGATCCCACCATACTTGGGAGCCTGAGCCGCCGCGAAACCGCTCATGGCGGCCACCAGCGCCAAGGCCAGGAGCAGCCTGGTCGTGCGCCGCAGCATCGTGTTACAACGCCCCTTTCTTCGAACCTCGCAAGCATTGAAGAGATCGATCTTCCCCGGCGGGCCACCCGACTGACCCGCCGCGCCCGACAGACCCAAAGCCCGCTGAACTTCGCCGCCTTTGAGCCTGATCGGTGCGCTTTCCGTCACGTTTATAGCAACCTTATTTCGAGGACTTCCTCGGTTCTCCTGCCCTGGAGAGCTTTTCCTGCACCTTCCAGGGAGAGATCAGGCTCACGTCAAAATAGGGACGAGTCTCGGATTGGGCGTGCGGCCTGGCACCCGCCCCCGCTTGGCCCGGGGCTGGCCGTTGACCTCTTTCAGGTCCATGGTCATGTCGATGGGCGGGGCAGAGGAGATGTAGCTCCCCACCCCGAAGGCGTCGGCCCCCGCCTCGGCCAAAGCCGCCACCCGCTCCGGGTTGAGGCCGCCGGAGACGAAGATGGTCACGTGGTTGTACCCCGCCTGGTCCAAGCGGGCCCGGAGCTCCCGGACTAGCTCGGGGGTGACGCCCCCCCGCTCGCCGGGCGTGTCCAATCGGACGCCGGCCAGCACCTGGCCCAGGCTCTCGGCGAGGCGGAGGCTCTCCTCTACTTCGTCCTTGTAGGTGTCCACCAGGATGGTCCGCGGCTCCTCCGGAGGCATCACCCGGTGGTACGCCTTGGCCCCCTCCACCGTGTCCCCGACAATGAGAAAGAGCGCGTGGGGGACGGTCCCCACGGGCTCCCGGCCCATGAGCTTGGCCGCCAGGATGCAGGCCGCCCCGTCCACCCCGCCCACCAAGGCGGCCCGCTCCATGACGGGCGCCACCGCGGGATGGACGTGACGCGCCCCGAAGGCGTAGACGGGCTTCCCCTGCGCGGCCAGCCGGACCCGGCGGGCCGCAGTCGCCCAGCCGCTGGACGAGGCCAAGAAGCCCAGGATCGCCGTCTCATAGATGCCGAACCGGTCGTAGGGGCCTTCGATCCGGGCGATCACCTCCCGGGCGCTGAAGGTGCTCCCCTCAGGCAGGGCCCAGAGCTTCACGCCCCGCCCCCGCAGGAGCGCCTCCACCTCGGGGAGGCCTGCCAGCACCCCGTCCGCCCTGGGGAAGATCTCCGCCACGACCGGCGTGTCGCCCAGCCCTTCGGCCCGCAGGATCTCCCGGGTCTTGACGAAGTAGACGTCGCTGGTCAGCCCCGCCGCGATCTCCTCGTGGGTAGCCGAAAAGAACCGGCGGCCCGGCTCCACCTTCCAGGCCGTCACATCCTGCAACCGTTCCAACTCATCCACGGGTCCACCAGCCTCCCCCATCCTTGGAAGCGCCCAACTCAGGGTAAAGCAAACAGTACCGGTCATAGGCGGCCAGGACGCGCTGCACGTACGCCCGGGTTTCGGGGAAGGGGATCTGGTGCAGGTCGTCCACCGACCCGGTCCACCGCTCCTCCTCCAGCCACCGCCGCACGTTGGCCCCCCCACCGTTGTAGGCGGCCAGGGCCAGGGTGAGGTCCCCGTTGAAGGCCCGGATCTGGTAGGCCAGGTACCAGGTCCCCAGCCGCAAGTTAAGCTCGGGATCCTCCAGCTCGTCGGGCTCCACCGGGCCCAGCCCCAGCCGCTCCGCCACCCAGGCTCCTGTGTCGGGCATGAGCTGCATCAAGCCCCGGGCCCCTTTGGAGGAGCGGGCCGACGGCACATACCGGCTCTCTACCCGGACCACCGCCGCCACCAGCCGGGCGTCCACCCCGTACTCGGACGCCCAGCGCTCCACCGTGGCGCGGTAGGGGAAGGGGTAGATGAGCCGGCCGACCGGCCGCCAGTAGAGGACGGCCAGCACCACCAGGCCCATCGCCAAGGCGGGCAGCACTTGCCGGACGAACCCGTCACCGCGGGAGCCGGCCATCCCCTCACTCCCGCCTGGGTGCGCCCTCACCGCCAGCGGCCACGGCAGGGCCCCCGTCGTCGGTCTCCTGGCTCCGGCGGGCCCGCCACTGCTTGGGCAGGCCGACGGCCAGCCCCAGAAGGAGCAACTCCGCCGAAGCCCGGTTGGTGGCCAACGGCACGTTGTGGACGTCACAAACCCGCAGGAGCGCGGTGATGTCCGGCTCGTGGGGCTGGGCCGTGAGCGGATCCCGCAGGAAGATGACCGCGTCGATGGTCTCCGAGGCGACCCGGCCGCCGATCTGCTGGTCGCCGCCCAGAGGCCCCGACAGCATCCGCTCCACGGGCAACCCCGTCTCCTGCTGGATCAGCTTCCCCGTCGTGCCGGTGGCCACCAGCTCGTACTGGGCCAAGACCTCCCGGTACTCCTTGACGAACTCGATCATCTCCGCCTTCTTCTTATCGTGGGCGATCAGTGCAATTCTCACGACGCAGCGCCTCCCATAAGTGCTCCACCTGGCGCCGGGTCTCCTCGGGGCTCCCTCCATTGTCGATCACATAATCGGCCCGGGCCACCTTGAGGGCCAGGGGCATCTGGGCCCCGATGCGGGCCCGAGCCTCCTCCTCGGTGAAACCGTTGCGCGCCATGAGCCGTTGGAGCTGGACCGCCTCCGGCGCCGTCACCACCACCACCCGGTCGATCAGGCGGAGCAGGGGCTCCCCCGTCTCGAACAGGAGCGGGATCTCCAACACGATCAAAGGCACTTCGGTCGCCTTGAGCCGGGCCACCACCTCTTCCAGCCGTTCCCGGACCCGGGGGTGGACGATCTGCTCCAGCCGCCGGCGCAGCTCAGCATTGCCAAAGACCACCCGCCCCAGGGCCCGCCGGTCCAGCTGTCCCGAAGGGGTGAAGACCTGGGGTCCGAAGGCCTCCCGGATCTCTTCCAGAGCTGGCTCCCCCGGCGCCGTCACCTGGTGGGCCAGCTCGTCGGCATCGACCACAACCGCCCCCAGCTCCTGAAAGGTCCGGGCGACCAGGCTCTTCCCCGTCGCGATCCCGCCCGTCAGCCCCAGAACCCGCACGCCCAGGGCCCACCCCTCCTTCCCCGACCGCTGGACCCTTACTCCTGGCATCGGGGGCAGTAGACCGTACTCCGCCCGCCGATCCGCATTCCGGCCAACGTCTCGCCGCACCGCCGGCAGGGCTCGCCCCGGCGCCCATACACCTGCAAGGTCTCCTGAAACCGCCCCGCCGCGCCGTCAATCCCCGTGTAGGACCGGACGGTCACGCCCCCCAACTCGATCCCTTTCCGCAGGACGTGGCGCAGCGCGCGGTGGAGCCGGCGCACCTCCGCCGGGGTCAGGCTGCCCGCCCGCCGGTCGGGCCGGATGCCGGCCCGGAAGAGGGCCTCGTCCGCGTAGATGTTGCCGACGCCCGCCAAGCGGCGCTGGTCGAGCAAGACCGCCTTTACCGGCGCCCGCCGCCCGGCCAGCGCCGCCCCCAGATGCCGGCTGGTGAAGCCCCGGCTCAGGGGCTCGGGCCCCAGGGCCGCCAGCCCCGGCACCTGACCTTCGTCGCCGTGGGGGATCCAGAAGAGGGTGGCAAACCGCCTGGGATCGACCAGGAGGAGCTGCCCACCTTCGGCAAAGGTGATCCTGAGCCTCAGATGGGGGTGTTCGGGCCCCTCACCCCCCGACTCCTGCCAAAGGAGGCGGCCGCTCATCCGAAGGTGGAGGACCAGCAGGCCTTCCGGCTCGAGCTGGATGAGAAGGTACTTCCCACGCCGCCGGAGCCGCCCCACCCGCCGGCCCACCACCTCCTGGAGGGCCTCCGGGCGGGTCCTTTGGGGCAAGCGCTCCTCCAAGAGCTCCAACCGGGCGATCTGCCGCCCCGGGAGAACCTGGGCCAGCTCCCGCCGGATCCGCTCCACCTCGGGCAGCTCAGGAATCGGTCACGGGGTGGGTCTCCAGCCAGTTGGGGCCCGCCTTCACGTCAACCCGGAGGGGCACCTTCAGGGTGACCACCCCCTCCATCGCCTCCCGGACCAGCCGGGCCACCCCTGCCACCTCCTCCTCGGGGCATTCGAAGACCAGCTCATCGTGCACCTGAAGGAGCATCCTTGCCTGCAGGCCCGACTCCTTCAGGCGCCGGTCCACCCGGAGCATGGCCAGCTTGATGATGTCCGCCGCGCTCCCCTGGATGGGCGTGTTCATCGCGGTCCGCTCGCCAAAGCTCCGGCGGGCCCGGTCCCGGGCGCGCAGCTCCGGCAGGTAGCGCCGCCGCCCCAGAAGGGTGGTGACGTAGCCCCGCTCCCGGGCCTGGGCCACCACCTGGTCCATGTACCGCTTCACGCCGGGGTAGCGGGCGAAGTAGCCGTCAATGTAGGCCTGGGCTTCGGCCCGGGAGAGCCCCGTCCCCCGGGCCAAGCCGTAGCTGGAGATCCCGTAGACGATCCCAAAGTTGATGGCCTTGGCCGCGCTCCGCATGGTGGGCGTCACCTGCTCCCGCGGGACCCCGAAGACCTCCGCCGCCGTCCGGGTGTGGATGTCGTCCCCGCTCCGGAAGGCCTCGATGAGGCCCTCGTCCTCCGAGATGTGGGCCAGCACCCGCAGCTCGATCTGGGAGTAGTCAGCCGTGAGGAGCACCCAGCCCGGCTCGCCCGGCACAAAGGCGCCCCGGATCCGCTCCCCCTCCTGGGACCGGATGGGGATGTTCTGCAAGTTGGGATCCGAACTGGAGAGCCGCCCGGTGGCCGTCACCGCCTGGTGGAAGGTGGTGTGGACCCGGCCCGTCTCGGGCCGGATCAGCTCGGGCAGCGCGTCGATGTAGGTCCCCTTCAGCTTGACCAGCTGCCGGTAGGCCAGGATCAAGGCGGCGATCTCGTGCTGCTCGGCCAGCTCCTCCAGAACCTCCGCCGAGGTGGAGGGACCCGTCTTGGTCCGCTGCAGAACGGGCAGGCCCAGCTTGTCAAAGAGGATGGCCCCCAGCTGCTTGGGGGAGTTGAGGTTGAACTCCTCCCCGGCCAGCCCGTAAATCCCTTGGGCCAGGGCCTCGATGCGGCCGTCCAGCTCCTGGCTCAAGCCCGCCAAAACCTCCGCATCCACCCGGATGCCCCGGGCCTCCATGCCCGCCAGGACCCACGCCAGGGGCAGTTCCACCTCCCGGAAGAGCTCCAGGAGGCCATCGGCCTCAAGCTGGGTTTCCAGCCGCCGCTGCAGGGCGCCGTACCGGCCTAGCCGGGCGGCCAGCCGCTCGGCCAGCACCGGCGGCACGACCTCCGTCAGGGGCTCCCGCCGCTTCCCCCGCCCCGCCGCCGGCTCCTGCAGGGACGGGAGCTCCTCCCCCAGCCAGGTGCGGGCCAGGGTTTCGGGCTCGTAGCCCCCCTCCCCCGGCCGGAGGAGGTACCCGGCCAGCATCAGATCGAAGGCGGGCGGCTCAAGGGTGAGGCCCCACCGGCCGGCGATGAGGATCTGCCGCTTCACGTCGTGGACCACTTTGGGGCGGGGGCTCGCCAGGAAGGCAGCGAGCTGCTCCCGGAGAGGCCCATCCTCCGGGAGCTCGCCCGGCAGGGGCAGGAAGGCCACCTGGCCGGGCCGGGCCACGGCCAGCCCCACCAAGGGCCCCGCCAGGGCGTCGCTCCCCTCCACCAGCCACTCGAAGGCGACGGGCTCTTGGGGTGGGAGCGCCGCCAGCCAGCGGGCCAGGGCCTCGGGGCTCTCCAGGAGGAGGGCCTCCGCCCGGGGCCCGCCCGCCGCCCCTGAACCGGCGGCCACGCCTTCAGGCCCCGGCGACCCTGGGGCCAGGTCTATTCCCGGGAAAAGCTCCGCCACCCGCCGGAGGAGGGAGCCAAACTCCAGCTCCTGGAAGAGGGCCCGGACCCGCTCGCCCTCGGGAGGCGCCACCCGGGCCCGGTCCAGATCGAGCTCGATGGGCACGTCGCAACGGATGGTGGTGAGCAGCTTCCCCTGGAGGGCCGCCTCCCGGTGCTCCGCCAAGGCCCGACCCGTCTTGCCCCTCACCTGGCCTGCCTGCTCCAATAGGGCTTCCAGGCTGCCGTACTCGGCCAGGAGACGGGTGGCCGTCTTAGGGCCTACCCCGGGCACCCCGGGGATGTTGTCGGAAGGATCGCCCACCAGCGCCTTATAATCGGTAACGAGCTGGGGCGGCACCCCCAAGAGCGCCTCCACGCCCGCCGGGTCCAGCCGGTCCAGCTGGCTGATCCCCTTCCGGGTCAAGAGGGCGGTGACCGACGGGCTCACCAGCTGGAGCAGGTCCCGGTCCCCGGTGACGATGAGCACCTCCAGCCCCAGAGCCTCACCCTGGCGGGCCAGGGTGCCGAGACAGTCGTCGGCTTCAAAGCCTTCCTCCATATAAATGGGCAAACCGAGGCTCTCCACCACCTGGTGGACCAGAGGGATCTGGGAGGCCAGATCCTCCTCCATGGGGGCCCGCTGGGCCTTGTACGCTGCAAAGGCCTCGTGACGGAAGGTGGGCCCCTTCATGTCGAAGGCGACCGCCATGTACTCGGGCCGCTCCTCCTGGAGGAGCTTGATCAGCATGGAGGTGAAGCCGTAGACCGCGTGGGTGGGCTGGCCGCTCCGGGTCGAGAGGGGCGGGAGGGCGTGGTACGCCCGGTGAATGAGGCTGTGGCCGTCCACCAGGACCAGCCTGCCGGCTCGACGTCTTCCGTTCCCTTCGGCCATGACGCTCCCCCTCGCCCTCGCGAGCCCCGGCCACCCGGGCTGGGCCCAACCCGGGCCGTGCCCCGCGAGAACACGTCCCCTATTCAACACCCTCCGAGCAAACCCTGCTCTGCCGGCTGGCCCCGGTGCTGGAAAGGCCCTCCCCATGGGCCATGCCCTCCCTCCACTCCCGACCATTGCTGGCAGGGTCGCAGGACGGGAGCACGAAGCCTCCCTCAGCGCAGGAGGGAGGATGGTGTTCATCCCCAGCCTGCCCAGCCAGCTTTGGCTGAAGCGGACCCTCCCTGTGGCGCATGGGGTGGGGATCGGGGAGGCATACCAACGTGCACAAGACGCGTCTTCTCGCCATGCTCGTGGTCCTGGCGGTCCTGGCGGCCGCGGGACTCAACCTGGGGACACCGGCCGGCCAGGCCCAAGAGCAGCTGGCCGACGTGGAGGGCCACTGGGCCGAGGATGAGATCCTCCAGCTGGCCGAAGAAGCCATCGTCACCGGCTACCCCGACGGCACCTTCAAGGCGGACCGGCCCATCACCCGGGCGGAGTTTGCCACCATCCTCACGCGGGCCTTTGAGCTGGCGCCGACGGTCGAGGAACGCCCGACCTTCCGCGACCTGCAGGGCCACTGGGCCCGGGAGGCCGTCCAGAAGCTCGCGGTGGCCGGCATCATCGAAGGCTACCCCGACGGCACCTTCCGGCCCGATGAGCAGATCACCCGGGCCGAGATGACCGCCATGGTCCAGCGGGCGGTGAACAGCCTCCATGGGCTGGCCGAGCAGCTGCCCGCCGGGTGGGAGCCCACCTTCAGCGACCTGGGCTCGGACCACTGGGCCTTTGCCGCCGCGGAGCTCGCCTACCAGGAGGGCATCCTGCCGCCCTACGTGCGGGAGGAAGGCTTCCAGCCCGACGAGGAGGCGACCCGGGCGGAGACGGCCTACATGGTGGCCCGCTCCCTGAACCTGGAGGTGCTCGAGGGGACCCTCACCCAGGCCGACGGCGAGAGCCAGGCCCTGGTCCTGGAGACCGAGGAGGGCCCCCGCAGCCTGATCCTGCCCTCGGATGCCCGGCTCATCCAGGGGGACCAGCTGGTGACGGCCGATGAGCTGGTGAGCCAGGTGGCCGTTCGGGTGATCGCCGATCCCTACGGCCGGGCCCGGCTGGTGGAGGCGGCCACCCCCTCGTCCACCGCCCGCATCACCGACGAGGCCCTCCAGGTGGCCCGGAAGCTCCTCACCCAGGAGCAGCTCCAGGCCCTTATCGCCGGCGACTGGACCCGGGCCGGCCAGGAGCTCCGCCTCACCCTGTACGACCTCATGATCGAGCGGGGCGCCACCCCCTTCGAGGCCGAGGCGATCCTCCAGGAGGACTGGGCCACCCTGACCGAGCTGGGCAAGGAGCGGCTGGCCGCGGCGGTGGCCGCCTACCTGGCCCTGCCTGAAGAGCTGACCCGGGCCCTCCTGGACGGCAACTGGGCCCGGGCCCAAGAGCTCGCCCAGTCGGAGGCGGCAGCCGAGATTCTCGGACGGTACCTCTTCCCCGAGGGCTGAAGCCCAACGGCCCAACCCAGCCCCGGCTCGGGGAGCCGGCGGCCCCACCCACCCGCGTCGGGCAGCTCCTTCGGGAGCTGCCCGACTCGTTTCGTCCCGCCCGGCTCGCCAGCGCCCCCCAAAGCTCGCCGCCCCCATCTCTCTATGGTAGAATACCACTCCAGAGGGAGGGGCTTACGTGGCCACATCCATTGGAGACCACCTCCGCCGGCGGTGGCTCGACTACCAGCGCCGGCGCCTGGAAGAGCAGGAGCGGCAGATCTCCCGGCAGGAGATCCGGCTCAATCTTCTGGAGGTGGAACTGGTCGAGCGTCGGCGGGAGGTGGCCCGCCAGGCCGAGCGCCTGGGGATCCCGCTCCCGGTCCACATCTTCAGCAGGGAGACCTTCTCCGAGAGCCCGCCCGCGCCCGAAGCACCCGCCGACCCCAACCCGTCGCCGGTCGCGGAGCTGGCCCGCTGGCGGCGGCAGCTGGAGGCCCGCCGGGCCGCCCTGCCCCGGCGGGAGCAGGCCATCCGGGAGGAGCTGGCCGAGCTGGAGCGGCTGGAGGCTGAGTTTCAGCGTCACTGGGAGCGCTTCCAGCGGCGGACGGCCGATCCCGGCTCACCTCTGGCCCGGCCCCGGCGGCGGATCACCCTCGGCGCCGGCTGGACCATGACCCAGACCTTGCTGGCCATCATCGCCGCGGTCTTCGTCTTGGACCTGCTCTCGGGCAACTGGCTGCTCCTGGCGGGGGCCAAGTTCGGGCCCAGCATCTGGGGCGGGCAGTGGTACCGCCTCCTCACCTCCGCCTTCCTCCACGCCAACCTGATGCACTTTGCCACCAACGCCTTCTCCATTTACATCATCGGGCCCCTGGTGGAGGGGATGGTAGGGGGCCGGCGGTTCCTGCTCATCTACCTGGTGAGCGCCGTGATGGGCTCGGGGGCCAGCCTCTTCTTCTCCCCCTTCACCTTGAGCGTGGGCGCCTCCGGGGCCATCTTCGGTCTCTTGGGCTACCTGCTCTTCGCCCACTGGCGCCGCCCCCAGGCCGTCCCCTACTCGGTGCGCCAGTGGGTGCTGGGCATTCTCCTGCTCAATGTCTTCATCACCTTCGTCATGCCCCGTATCGATATCTGGGGCCACCTGGGCGGGTTGATCGGCGGGTTCGCCGCGGGGTTCATCGCCGGCCCCCCCGGTCCGTCGCCCCTCGCGCTGTACCGGAGCGGCCGCCCGGGCCCCTTGGGGTTGGCCGTCCTGGCCACGGTGGTGATGGGGGGCTTCCTCTGGATCGCGGTCAACCCTGCCTTGCGGGCCCTCTTCTGAGACCGTCCGTATCGAGGGTGGGACGGTGCCTTTCGAGCCGCCTTCGCCGCGGCCAAAGCCGCTGCGTGCACGGTGGCCGGGAAGCGGTTCTCACCGGTGCTCAGGAAACCTTCCCTTGTTTCGCCAGTCATTCCCACGTATAATCGCAGTGGCTGACCGGTCAGTTCTGAGGCCTCTGCCCCTGGGGGCAGGACCATGGGTTTGACGACGCAGGAGGGGTTCACGTGAAGCGTTGGCCTTGGCTAGCCCTCGTCGCGGTCCTGGTGGTGGCGGCGGGCGTCATCGCGCTGCAGTCATCACCCCCGCCGGAAGAGGCGGTTCCGGCGTCAGGTCCGTCCCAACCCCGCCTCCTCGCGCAGGAGACCCAGCCCATGCTGGTTGAGGGCGTCCGGGTGGAGGCCCGCCCCCTGGTGGAACGGGCCACCTACCACGGCACCCTCCAGCCGCTGCGGATGGTCACCCTGACGCCCAAGGCCGCGGGCCGGGTGGCGGCCATCGAGGCCGACGTGGGCGACCGGGTGGAGGCGGGCCAGGTCCTCCTCAGGCTGGAGACCACGGAAGCGGAAGTCCAGGCCCGCCAGGCCGAGGCGGCGGTGGCCGCCGCCCGGGCCCAGCTGGACCGGCTGCTGGCCGGGGCGACAGAAGAGGAGCTGGAGCAGATCCAGGCCGCGGTCCGGCAGGCCGCCCTCCAGCTGGAGCAGGCCCAGGCAGAGCTGGCCCGGGTGGAATCCCTCTACGCGAAGGGCGGGGTCTCGGCCCAGGCCTATGAGAACGCCCGCACCCAGGCAGCCCTGGCCGAGGCCGCCCTCCGCTCCGCGGAAGCCCGCCTGCAGGCGGTGGAGGCCGGCGCCCGGGAGGAAGACGTGCGCGCGGCCCAGGCCCAGCTGCGCCAGGCCGAGGCCGGCCTCGAGCTGGCCCGGACCCAGCTGGCCAATGCCCTCCTGGAGGCGCCTTTCTCCGGCGTGGTGAGCCAGAGGTCGGCGGAAGTGGGCGCGCTCCTCTCGCCCGGGGCCCCCGCGTTCACCCTGGTGGATCTGGAGGAGCTGAAGATCTTGCTCCGGGTGCCGGGCCGGGAGGTCCTCGCCCTCACCCCCGGCGCCCCGGCTCGCATCCGGGTGGAAGGCCTGGAAGGCGCCTTCACCGGGCGGGTGCACCGGATCAACCCCGTCGCCGACCCCCAAACCAACCTCTTCGGCGTGGAGGTCCGGCTGCCCAATGAGGACCAGCGCTTGCGGGCCGGGCTGACGGCGACGGTGGAGCTCCCCTTGCGCCAGGTGGAGGAGGCCTTGGCCGTGCCCGCCCGGGCGGTGGTCACCTGGAACCAGCAGCGGGGCGTCTACGTGGTGGAAGAGGACGTGGTCCGCTTCCAGCCCATCGAGGTGGGCCTCCGGGACGGCGATTGGGTGGAGGCCCGCTCGGGCCTGAACGAGGGCGCCATCGTGGTGACGGCCGGTGTGGAGTTCTTGGAGCCGGGGCAGCGGGTCCGCCTCCAGCTGGCCCAGGAGCCGGCCACGACCTCGGCCAGCACCGGAACCGGGAGGTGACGGCGCGTGAATCTCCCCCGCTTGTCCATTAACCGGCCCATCACCGTCCTGATGCTCACCGCGGTGGTCCTGGCCCTGGGCTTCGTCGCTTTCCGGGGCCTGCCCCTGGACCTCCTGCCGTCCCTGGAGTTCCCCGTCGCCGCGGTGATCACGTCCTACTCGGGCGCGGGACCGCGGGAGGTGGAGAACCTGGTCACCCGGCCCATCGAGCAGGCTCTGGCCACGGTGGGCAACGTGACCAACATCTACTCCACCTCCTCCAGAGGCCAGTCCATCGTCGTGGTGGAGTTCAACTGGGGGACCAACATGGACTTCGCCACCCTGGAGATGCGGGAGCGGATCGACCTGGTCTCCGGCTTCCTGCCCGATGAGGCCGACAAGCCCATGGTGGTCACCTTCGATCCCGCCCAGATCCCCGTCATGGCCCTGGTCCTGGAGGGCGACGCCTCTCCCCAGCGCCTGCGGGAGCTGGCCGTCGACGTGGTGGCGCCCCGGCTGGAGCGGTTGGAGGGCGTGGCCTCCGTGGGCACCGCTGGCGGCCAGGAGCGGCAGATCCAGGTGCTGGCCCGGCCCAGCGCGCTCCAGGCCTATGGGGTGACCTTGGAGCAGATCGCCCAGCTCCTGGCCGCGGAGAACATCAACCTGCCGGGGGGCTCGGTGGTTGAAGGCGGGCGGGAGTACCTCCTCCGGACCTCAGGCGAGTTCCAGTCGGTGGAGGAGATCGCGGCCTTGCGGATCCCCACCGCCACCGGCGCCCAGGTGGCCCTGCGGGACCTGGCCCGGGTAGAGGACACCTTCGCGGATGTCACCGAGATCACCCGCCTGAACGGCAATCCCAGCGTGGGGCTCTCCATCCAGAAGGAGGCCCAGGCCAACACCGTCGAGGTGGCCCGGCGGGTCCGGGCGGAGATCGAGCGGATCGAGGCGGACCTGGGGCCGGGGTATCGGCTCCTCACCGTCTTCGACCAGGCGGAGTTTATCGAGCTTTCCATCCAGCAGCTGGTGGAGAACGCCCTGGTGGGGGCCGTCTTGGCGGGGCTGGTCCTGCTTCTCTTCTTGCGCAACCTGCGGGCGACGTTGGTGGTGGTGCTCTCCATCCCCATCTCCGTCATCGCCACCTTCGTCTTGGTCTACTTCGCCGGGATCAGCCTCAACATCATCTCTCTGGGCGGCCTGGCCCTGGGCGTGGGGATGCTGGTGGACAACAGCATCGTGGTGCTGGAGAGCATCTTCCGCCACCGGACCGAGGGCAAGCCCGCCCGGGAGGCGGCCGACGTGGGCGCGCGGGAGGTGGCCATGGCCATCACCGCCTCCACTCTCACCACCGTCGCCGTCTTCGTCCCCGTGCTCTTCATCGAGGGGATCGCCTCCCAGATCTTCCGGGATCTGGCCTTGACCGTCGCCTTCTCCCTGACCGCCTCCTTGGTGGTGGCGGTGACGCTGGTGCCTCTCCTCTCCAGCCGGATGCTGGCGGACCCCTCGGTGGCCAAGCCCCCCGCCACCCGGACGCCCCTGGAGCGGATCAAGGACGTCTACGGCCGGGCTTTGGCCTGGACCTTGCGCCACCGGCGCTTGGTGGCCCTCCTCACCACCCTGGCCGTGGTGGGCAGCCTCTCCCTGGTGCCCCGCATCGGCGCCGAGTTCATTCCCGAAACGGACCAGGGGATCATCACCATGACGGTCACCATGCCCGTGGGCACGCCCCTGGCGGAGACCTCCCAGGTGATGGAGCGGCTGGAGGCGGAGATCCGGGCCATCCCGGAGGTGGCCACTGTCTACAGCACCATGGGGAGCGGCTCGAGCAACCTGGGCTTCAGCCTCGGCGGCGGGACGGGCGGCGACCAGGCCACCCTCCAGATCACCCTGGTCCCCTTGGATGAACGCTCCCGCTCCAGCACCGAGGTGGCCGAGGAGATCCGCATGCTGGCCAGCCGGGTGCCGGGCATCGAGTACTCGGTCTCCGCCGCAAACATGATGGTCAGCCTGGGCGGCAGCCCCATCTCCATCGAGCTTCGGGGCGAGAACGAGGTGCAGCTCATGGCCGTGGCCGAGGAGCTGGCCGCCCGGATCCGGGCCATCCCCGGCACCCGGGAGGTGGAGACGAGCATCGACACCCAGCGGCCCGAGTACACCGTCCAGATCCGGCGGGAGCGGGCCGGGGAGCTGGGCCTCACCGCCCCCCAGATCGCCTCCGCGGTGCAGACGGCCGTGGACGGCAAGGTGGCCACCCGCTTCCGGGGCGGCGGCGAGGAGGTGGACGTGCTGGTCCGGCTGGTGCCCGAGGCCCGGCAGAACCTGGACGCCCTGAGCCGGATCCCCATCGCCTCGCCCGTGGCGGGGATGATCCCCTTGAGCGAGGCGGCCACCCTCACCCTGACCAGCGCCCCCCTCTCCTTGAACCGGAGCAACCAGGCCCGGGTCATCTCGGTGACGGGCCAGGTGGTGGGCCGGGACCTGGGGAGCGTCATGCAGGAAGTCCAGCGGGAGATTGAGGCGATGAACATTCCCGCCAGCATCCAGGTGGACTACACCGGCCAGGTGGAGCTGATGGCCGAGGCCTTCGAGCAGCTGGGCCTGGCCCTGATCCTGGCCGTCTTCCTGGTCTACGCCATCATGGCCTCCCAGTTCGAGTCGCTCCGTCATCCCCTGGCGGTCATGTTCACCATGCCCTTGGCCGTCATCGGTGTCCTCTTCGGCCTGTGGGTGACGGGCCACACCATCAACGTGCCCTCCCTCATCGGCATCATCCTGCTGGCGGGCATCGTGGTGAACAACGCCATCGTCCTGGTGGATTACGTCAACCTCCTGCGGCGAGAAGGGATGGCCCGGGAGGAGGCCCTCATTGAGGCGGGCCGCACCCGCTTGCGCCCCATCCTCATGACGGCCCTCACCACCATCCTGGGCATGTTGCCCCTGGCCCTGGGGATCGGCGAGGGCGCGGAGATCCAGGCGCCGCTGGCGGTGGCGGTGGTCTTCGGTCTCACCTTCGCCACCTTCCTCACCCTGTTCATCATCCCGCTGGCCTACCAGTGGACCGACGACCTGGGCCGGCGGTTCTCCCGCCGGAAGCCGCAGCGGGAGCTGCCCGGGCCCGTGCCTGGTGGCCACCAGACTGTTGGAGAGGAGTCGAGAGCGTGATGCGTCGCTGGCATGGGATGGCTCGTTGGTACGCTGGTCGTCGAGGCGGGACGACCCTTTGGACCCTGCTGGCGGTCCTCCTGGCCCTGGGCCTGGCCGCCCAGCCGGCGGCCAGCCAGGCGGGCGCCCCCAGCCCGGCTTCCGCCGGGAGCCCCGACGCTGGGGCCGGCGCCTTGCGGGAGCTGACCCTGGAGGAGGCCGTCGCCCTGGCCCTGGAGCGGAACGCCCAGATCCGCCAGGCGGAGGCCGACCTGGAAGAGGCCCGGCTGGTCTTGGAGGAGACCCGGGCCCGGCACCTGATGCAGCCCAACCCCGTCACCCTCCTGCAGGCCGAGACGGGGTATGAGCTGGCCCGCCGCAACCTGATCCTCACCCGGAGCCAGGTGCGCCTCAGCGTGGAGCAGGCCTTCTACGGGGTCCTGCGGGCGGAGAACCTGGCGGAAGTGGCCCGGGAAGGGGTGGCCCTGGCGGAGCGACAGCTGGCGGTGGCCCAGGATCGGGTCGCGGCCGGCGCGGCCGCGCCGGTGGATGCCATCCGGGCCGAAAGCCAGCTCTCCTCGGCCCGGGCCCAGCTCCTCCAGGTGGAGGGGGCGGTCCAGCTGGCCCTCCTCGCCTTCCGCCAGACCCTGGGCGTGGACCTGGACACGCCCATCCGCCCCGCCAGCCAGCCGGTGGAGGTGGAGCCCATCCCCATCGACCTGGAGGCAGACCTGGCCTTCGCCCTGGAGAACCGGGTGGAGGTCCTCCAGGCCCTGGCGGGCATTGAGGCGGCCCGCACGTCGGTGGAACTGACGGACAACGACTACACCCCCGGCCTCAGCCACGAGCGGGCCCGGGTGGGCCTGCGCAAGGCGGAGCTGGCCCTCCAGCAGGTGCGGGATGGCATCACCCTGGAGATCCGCCAGCTCTACCAGACCCTCCTCGACGCGGAGCGCCAGGTGGAGGTGCTGGAGCAGGCTGTCGCCGCCGCGGAGGAGAGCTTGCGGATCACCGAGGCGATGTACGAGGCGGGGGTGGCCACGGACCTGGAGCTCCTCAGCGCCCAAACGGCCTTCATCCAGGCCAAGACCAACCTGGTCAACGCCCGCTTCGATCACCGGGAGGCCCAGGTGCGGTACGCCCACGCGGTGGCCCGGGCCCTGGCCGAGGGTGGGTCTGAGCGATGAGGACCGGACCAATGGAGGCGCCTGTGATGCCCCGCTTCGTCGGACGGGGTGGACACGCTCGCCCCCGGGCGCGGCGGCTGTGGCCTGCGGGCAGGCCGCTTGCCCTGGTGGCGGTGTGCACCGCCCTTCTGGTGGTCCTGGCGGGCCTTCTCTCGGTGAGCCCGGCGGCGGCCAGCCAGCCCGAGGCGACCCCGGTCCTGACCCTGGCCGAGAGCCTGGAGCTGGCCTTGGAGCACAGCCCCCGCCTCGGCATTGCCCAGAGCCGCGCCCGCCAGGCCCTGGCCCAGGTGGACCAGGCGGAGAGCCTCCTGAAGCCGCGGGTTGATGTGTTTGGGACCATCTCAGAGCAGACCACCAGCGACCTCCCCGCGGGCCTGGGAGGCAAGGACCCCAACCTCGCCAGCCACTCGCTGGCAACACACGGCGACTCCGTAACCTCTGGAGCCGTCGGAATGAGCTACACCCAGCTCATCTGGCCTCTGGGGGAGAGCCGCATCCAGCTGGAGCAGGCCCGCCTCGCGCCCGAGGTGGCCCGGGCTCAGGAGGCCCTGGAGCGGGCCCAGCTCCTGCGGGACGTGGAGAACGCGTACCTGAGCGTGCTGGAGGCCCAGGCCACCTTGGAGTGGGCCCGGCTCCTCGAGCGGAACGCCCAAGAGGCCCTCCGGGTGGTGCAGGACCGGGTGGAGCTGGGGGTGGCCACCGAGCTGGACAGGCTGGCCGCGGAGGCGGGCGCGCTCCAGGCCCGGCAGGCCCGCCAGGCGGCAGAGGACGGGCTGGAGCTGGCTTGGGAGGCCCTCTACCAGATCATGGGCGTGCCCCGGCCGGAGCAGCTTCCTGCCCTGGAGCCCCTGAGCCAGCTGCCGGCCGACGCGCTCCTGGCAGGCCTGGACCCGGAGGCGCTGAAGGCCCAGGCCCGGGCGGGCCGGCCCGAGCTGGTCCAAGCCCGGCTGGGGCTGGAGCAGAGCCGGCTGCAGGTGGAGCAGGCCCGGATCCAGAAGCGGCCCCGCCTCTCCCTGGAGGCGAGCTACACGCCCGAGGGAGCCGAGAACTCCCTCAGCCTGTCCTTGGATGACCGAGCCCTCCTCCAAGCCACCCTCACCCGGGTGGAGTCCGAGGTCGAGC
>NZ_VSCV01000035.1:0-12905 GCF_047459355.1 Limnochorda sp.
AGCCCATTCAGGTCCTTCCCTTCCCGATCGGGCCCCGGCCTGGTGTCCGACCGGCCGCCCAGGGCGCTCCCACGCCTTAGGGCAGCCCGCCGCCGGTGAGGCAGGAGCTTGCCGCCGGGCCGGGCCTGTGAGCTTCGCGGGCACCTGCCGAGGCGGGTCTCCCGGCTCACCGCCGGGATGGCCCCTCCGCCACCTGGACCGGAAGCTCCTGGAGCCAGCGGATCCCCTGGGGGGAGACGGTGCAGGCGCAGGCCCGCACCTCGACCCCGCGAGCGGCCGCCTGGGCGAGGGTCTCGGCAAAGGCCGGGTCGGCCTCGTGGTGCGGTGCGAAGAGGCGGGCGTCGTCTCGCAGGACGACGAAGAGGACCAGGGCCAGCGCCCCCTGGCGGCGGGCCTCCATCAGCTCCTCCAGGTGGCGGCGGCCCCGCGCCGTGGGCGCGTCGGGAAAGCGGGCGACGCCCTCTTCCACCAAGGTGACGGACTTGGCCTCGCCCCAGAAGGGCTGGCCCGTTCCCGCGACGGTTCCGGCCAGGTCCAGCCGGCTCTGACCGAAAGCCACCTCGGTGCGGACTGCCTCTAAGGGGGCGAAATCCGCGAGAAGCTGGTGCTGGAGGATGGCTTGGCCCAGCCGGGCGGGGAGCCGTGCATCGACGCTCACCCAGCCGGTCCCGTCGGGACCGGCTGCCTGGACCAAAACCAGGTCGCCCACCGTCCGCCGCCCGGGGGCGTCGGCCCACCGGAGGAGGGCAGGGGCCTGGGGGTGGAGGAGTTCGTGGAGCCGTCCCGAGTTGGGCAGGTGGGCCAGCCGCTCCTGGCCCTCGTGCTCCACCAGGACGGCAAACCGGTTCACCCGCCGGAGGATGCGGACGGGGGTGAGCTCACCGAAGGTATGGAGAACCGGGCCCTGCTGGCCCTGGGGGCCTGGAGCGGACCCGGATGCGGGCTCTTGGTTGGGTGGAGATCCTGTCACTGCTGCTGCTTCTGGCACTCGGCGCATACGCCATGGAATACGAGACGGTGGCTGGTGATCCTGCCGTCGGTCCACTCGGCCGCCTGGCTTTCGAGGGAGTCCATCACCGGCATGTCCAGATCCTCGATCTTGCCGCACTCATCGCAGAGGAAGTGGTAGTGCGGGGTGGGATCGCCGTCGTAGCGGCTGTAGGAGCTGCCGAAGGTGAGCTCCCGGGCCTCGCCCATTTCCGTCAGGATCTTCAGATTCCGATAGACGGTGCCGAGGCTAATATGGGGAATCTCCTTCCGGACTTCCTGGTAGATCCAGTCCGCGGTGGGATGCTCGTGGGTTGTGCGCAGGACCCGCAAGATCGCCTCCCGCTGGCGGGTGTGGCGGAGGAAACGGGGACGCCTCTGTTGCGATTGTTGCGTTGCCATAACCACGCCTCCCTTAGCTGTTCGGGGCCCGATCGGTCGCGCGAGCTCCGGGGGAAAGGGGAATCATTAGCCATCTCCACTTTATGATCCGTTTCACAATCGGTCAATCGGGCCTTCCTCCTAGGGAGGAAAGGACATAACTCTCTTTCCCATGAGCCATTGGGCGGGGTTGGCATAGGACATTTGCCATGGGGTTTAAGGGCGTGCATCCCCCTCACAAACCTCGACCAGGAGCCCGGTTCCAAGAAAGGAAGCGGCGGCCGGTCAACCGGCCGCCGCTTCCCGTGAGAGAGGGTCGGGGTAGACAGAAGGGTTCAGAGAAGCTTCCGAAGCACCGCCTGCAGGATACCGCCGTGGCGGTACGACTCCAACTCCACGGGCGTGTCGATGCGGGCAATGGCCTGGAAGCGGATCTCGGAACCATCCTCCCGCCGGGCCCGGACGGTGAGGGTGGCGCCAGGGGTGAGCTGGGCGATTCCCTCGATGTCGTACACCTCCGTGCCGTCCAGCCCCAGGCTTTCCCGGTTCTCGCCCGGCCGGAACTGGAGGGGGAGGATCCCCATCCCGATCAGGTTGCTCCGGTGAATCCGCTCGAAGCTCTCCGCCAGCACCGCCCGCACCCCCAAGAGGTACGGCCCCTTGGCCGCCCAGTCCCGGGAGGAGCCGGAGCCGTACTCCTTCCCCGCCAGGACCAGCAGGGGGACGCCTTCCTTCTGGTAGGCGAGGGCGGCGTCATAGATGGTCATCACCTCGCCGTCGGGCAGGTGGCGGGTCCAGCCGCCCTCGGTCCCCGGCGCGAGCAGGTTCCGGAGCCGGATGTTGGCGAAGGTGCCCCGCATCATCACCTCGTGGTTGCCCCGGCGGGAGCCATAGGTGTTGAAGTCGGCCACGTCCACGCCCCGCTCCTGGAGATACTGGGCGGCGGGCGTGCCCAGGCTGATGGCCCCGGCGGGGGAGATGTGGTCGGTGGTGATGGAATCCCCCAGCACGACCAGCACCCGGGCGCCGGTGATGTCCTTGGGCTCCGGCGGAGTCAGGGGCATGTCGGTGAAGAAGGGCGGCTCCTGGATGTAGGTGGAGGCCTCATCCCACTGGTAGAGGTCCCCTTCGGGCACGGGGAGGCTCTGCCAGCGCTCATCGCCGTCGAAGACCTCCGCATACCGCCGCTTGAAGAGCTCCGGGTCGAGGGTCCGCTCGATGATCTCCCGGATCTCCTCCTGGCTGGGCCAGATGTCCCGCAGGTAGACGGGCTGGCCATTGGGATCGTACCCCAAGGGCTCGGTGGTGAGGTCGATGTCCATCCGGCCCGCGATGGCGTACGCGATGACCAGGGGCGGGGAGGCCAGGTAGTTGGCCTTCACCAGCGGGTTGATCCGGCCCTCGAAGTTCCGGTTCCCCGAGAGGACCGCGGCCACCACCAGATCGCCCTCCTCTACCTGCTGGGCGGCGCTGGCCGGCAGCTGGCCGCTGTTGCCGATGCAGGTGGTGCAGCCGTAGCCCACCACGTGGAAGCGGAGCGCCTCGAAGTAGGGGAGGAGCCCCGCCGCCTCCAGGTAGTCGGTCACCACCCGGGAGCCGGGGGCCATGCTCGTCTTGACGTAAGGCTTCACCCGCAGGCCCCGCTCCACCGCCTTCTTGGCCAGGAGCCCCGCGCCCACCATCACCGACGGGTTGGAGGTGTTGGTGCAGCTGGTGATGGCGGCGATGGCGACGGCCCCGTCGGACAGCCGGCCGTTCTCCGAAGGTCCGGGCAGCTCGGCCTCGCCGTTCCGGCCGAAGTGCTCCCGAAGGGTCTTCTGGAAGCTGGCCTTCACCTGCCCCAGAGGCACCCGGTCCTGGGGCCGGCGCGGCCCGGCCAGGCTGGGCTCCACCGTGGACATGTCCAGCTCCAGGAGGTCTGAGTACTCGGGATCGGGCGAGTCCGCGGTGCGGAAGAGGCCCTGTTCCTTGCAGTAGCGCTCCACCCGGTCGATCAGCCCGGGGTCCCGGCCGGTGCCCCGCAGGTAGTTGAGGGTCTCGTGGTCCACGGGGAAGAAGCCCATGGTTGCCCCGTACTCGGGGCTCATGTTGGCGATGGTTGCCCGGTCGGGGAGGGTGAGGTGATCCAGGCCGGGGCCGAAGAACTCCACGAACTTGCCCACCACACCCTTCTGGCGGAGCATCTCCGTCACCCGGAGGACCAGGTCGGTGGCGGTGGAGCCCTCGGGGAGCTGGCCCGTGAGCCGGAAGCCCACCACCTCGGGGATGAGCATGGAGTAGGGCTGGCCCAGCATGACCGCCTCGGCCTCGATGCCGCCCACGCCCCAACCCAGCACGCCCAGGCCGTTGATCATGGTGGTGTGGGAATCGGTTCCCACCAGGGTGTCGGGGAAGATGGTCAGCTCCCCATCCTGCTCCCGCAGCTCCACCACCCTGGCCAGGTACTCCAGGTTCACCTGGTGGACGATGCCCGTGCCGGGGGGGACCACCCGGAAGTTGGTGAAGGCCTTCTGGGCCCAGCGCAGGAAGGCGTACCGCTCCCGGTTCCTCTCAAACTCCAGCTCCACATTTCCCAGGAAAGCGTACTGGGTGCCAAAGAGGTCAACCTGAACCGAGTGGTCGATCACCAGGTCGACGGGGATGAGGGGGTTGATCCGCTTGGGATCGCCGCCCATCCGCTTCATCGCCGCCCGCATGGCCGCCAGGTCTACCACTGCGGGGACGCCCGTGAAGTCCTGGAGCACCACCCGGGCCGGCATGAAGGCGATCTCCCGGGGTTCGGCCCCCGGCCGCCAGCGGGCCAGGGCCTCCACATCCTCGGGGTTGACCACGTACCCGTCCACGTGCCGGAGCAGGTTCTCAAGCAGAATCCGAAGGGAGTACGGCAGCCGGTCGATGGAGGCGATGCCCAGCTCCTCCAATCGCCGGAGGCGGTAGATGACCGCCGGGCCCTGGGGGGTCACGAAGGTTCCCCGGGCCCCAAAGGGGTCGATACGGGCAGCCATAGGGTCCCTCCCAGCAGCGAACAGTCAAATGAGTCGTGTAGCTAGAGTGATGATCGCTACGAATCCATTATAGCGGCACAAGGGTGGGGGCACAAGGAAGGGGGTCCGCCCCGGCATGGACTGGCACCTGCTTCCATGGGCACCGCCCCGCTCCTGCCACGAGCAGGGAAAATCCGACGATGACAGAATTCTGTCGATAGCGGGGTCTTGATCGGGGGGGACTCCAGCTGACCACCTTTGAGACGTTTTTCCGAACGGCCACCGGTCATGCTCCGTGGCCCTACCAGCAGAGGCTTGCCACTGAGCCCGAATGGCCGCGGGTGTTGCACGTGCCCACAGGTGCAGGCAAGACCGCGGCGGTGCTCCTCGCCTGGCTCTGGCGGCGGCGGTTCCACCCGGATCCAGCGGTCCGGGAGGCCACGCCCCGGCGGCTGGTCTACGCGCTGCCGATGCGGGTGCTGGTCCACCAGACCTACGAGCGGGCCGTGAGCTTTGTAGAAGGGCTGGGCCTGGGGGCGGGCCAGACGGACCGGCCCATCCGGACCGCGCTGCTCATGGGCGGCAGCCGGGACCGGGAGTGGTGGCTCTATCCTGAAGATGACCTCATTCTTATAGGCACCTCGGACATGCTCCTCTCCCGGGCCCTCAACCGGGGCTACGCGGAAAGCCGGTTCCACTGGCCCATCGATTTCGGCCTGCTCAACAATGATGCCCTCTGGGTCTTCGACGAGATCCAGCTCCTTTCCGAGGGGCTCGCCACCTCCCGCCAGCTGGACGGCCTGCGGGCGGCCCTGGGGTGCTGGGCCCCCACGCCCACCCTCTGGATGTCCGCCACCTACCACCCCGCCTGGATGGAGACCATCGATGGGCCGCCCATCGCTCCCGAGCAGGTCTGGACCCTGGAACCGGCCGATCTGGAGGCGGCGCCGGACCTGGCCAAGAGGATGAACGCGCCCAAGCGGCTGGAACGTCTCTCCTTGACCGTGCCCGATGGCGAGACCAAGGTCCGGCGCTATCTGACCGGGTTGGCCGAGCTGGTCGCCGAGCGGCACCAACCGGGGGCCCTCACCCTGGTGGTGGTGAACACCGTCGAGCGGGCCCAGAGGCTCTTCGACGCCTTGCGGCGCTCGGCGGTGTGGAAGAAGGCGCCGGCGGGGGCCCAGCCCGAGGTGCTCCTGCTCCACTCCCAGTTCCGGCCCGCGGAGCGGGAGCGCTTGAACCAGGAGCTCTTCGCGCCTCCAAGCGACCACCCGGCGGGGCGCGTGCTGGTCGCCACCCAGGTGGTGGAGGCTGGGGTGGACCTCTCCGCCCGCACCTTGATCACCGAGCTGGCTCCCTGGCCCAGCCTGGTCCAGCGCCTGGGCCGGGTCAACCGGTATGGGGAGCATGACCAGGCGGACGTCCTTTGGATCGACGTGGAACCCAAGGCGAGCGCCCCCTACGAGCCCGAGACGTTGGAAGAGGCGAAGGGCCTGCTGGAGCAGCTCCCGGCGGACCGGATCGCGCCGGCGGACCTGCAGGCGGTGCCCTACGAGGGCCGCCCCGGGTACCGGCACATCGTGCGGCGAAAGGACCTCCTCGACCTTTTCGACACCACGCCGGACCTGTCGGGCAACGACATCGACATCTCCCGCTTCATTCGGGCCGATGCCGACCTGGACGCGCACGTCTTCTGGCGGAGTTGGGAGCAGGAGGAGGCAGGGCGGGAACCACCGGGCGATTGGCTGCCTGTGCAGCGGTCTGAGCTCTGCCCGGTGCCGGTGTACGGCCGGACCCGGGGCCTTCAGGAGTTCTTGCGGCGCACCTGGGAGAAGGGGCGGGCATGGCGCTGGGACCACGTGGAGGCCCGGTGGGTCCGGGTGACCCAGATCGACGCCATCCGGCCCGGTCACGTGGTGTTGCTCCCGGCGCGCCTGGGTGGCTACGACCCGCAGCTCGGCTGGACCGCGGACCCGGGGGACGGCCCCGTGGAACCGGTCGTGGCGGAACGGCGGGACGACGAGCCGGACCAGCGAGAGGCCGAATCCACCGCCGGAGACCCCTGGAGCACCGCCCGGCCGTGGATCACCCTGCGGGACCATACCGACGCGGTGGTGGCGGAACTGGACGCCCTCCTGGAGCGTCTGGACTTGGCGTCGGTGCCGGAGGCGGTGGTGCGGGCCCTGCGCAAGGCGGCCCGGTTCCACGACTGGGGCAAGGCTCACCCGCACTTCCAAGGCCGCTTCCTCGATGCGGCCGAGGAGGCTGAGCGGGCGGCTCGAGCGGGCGAGGTGTGGGCGAAGGCCCCCCGGTCGCGCCTGCGGCCCTTCATCCGCCATGAGGTGGCCAGTGCGTTGGCCTTCCTGGATCACGTGGCCCGGGAGGCCGAGGACGACCTGGCCGCTTTCCTCATCATGGGCCACCACGGGAAGGTGCGCCTGGGGCTCCGCACGCTGAGGCCCCGTCACGGGACGCTGGACGACGACGGGTCCCTCTTTGGCCTCCGCGACGGCGACCGGATGCCCGAAGACGGCCAGACCGTGGACCTCGGTGGCGGGGTCCGGGTGCCCTCGGTCACCTTACACCTTGCCCCCTTCGAGCTGGGCTCCGCGGACGGCACGCCCTCCTGGCTGGCCCGGGTTCTGGCGTTGCGGGACGATCCCGATCTCGGGCCCTTCCGTCTGGCGTATCTCGAGGCACTGCTGCGGGTGGCGGACATGCGGGCCAGCATGAAGGAGGTGTCGCCGCATGCCGCAGGTTGAGCTGGCCGGCTGCACGCCCGAGCCTCTCCACAGCTACCTGAAAGCCCTTGGGGTGTTCCGCATCGTCGGCGAGCAGCTGGACCCAGACGCCGAAGGTTGGTGGCAGGGCGGCGTCTTCCACCTGCGGAGCCGTTTCGGCGCCGACGAGCTGGTGGAGGCCCTCTTCACCCAGTACACCCCGACGCCCATCGTCGCGCCGTGGAACGGCGGCAGCGGGTTCTTCCCCAAGGACAAGCAGGAGGCCCTCCAAGCCATCGAAGGGTCCGATGAGCCCCGGTTGGCCCTCTACCGTGAGACCATCGCCCGGGCCCGCTCCATTCTGGACCGCTTGGGCATCCGGGAGAAGCCCGACAAGGACGAGAAGCCGCGGATTCTGGCCGAATGCCGGGCGTGGTTCCCCGACGAGGCGGTGGCCTGGCTTGATGCGGCGTACGTCCTCACATCCGAGGATCCCAGGTACCCTCCCCTGTTGGGCACCGGGGGAAACGACGGCCGGCTCGAGTTCTCCAACAACTTCATGCAGCGCCTTTTGGACGCTCTTGGGCTGGAGACGGGCCAGCCCAAGAAGCGGAAGAAGGGGCCGGACCCCCAAACCAGGGCCCGGGGTTGGCTCCGGGGCGCTCTCTTCGGCGAGGCGACCCCGCCGCTGGTTCCCGCCGCCATCGGGCAGTACCATCCGGGCGGCATCGGTGGTCCCAACGCCACCCAAGGCTTTGAAGGCGACTCCCTGGTCAACCCGTGGGAGTTTGTCCTGCTCCTGGAAGGGTCGCTCCTCCTGGCCGGGTCGGCCGCCCGCCGGCTGGGCGTGGACAGCCGGGACAAGGCGAGCTTCCCCTTCACGGTGACAGGCGTGGGGACAGGCTATGCCAGTGCCGTCGCCGCCGAGTACGGGAGCGGGATGAGCCGGGCGGAGATCTGGATGCCCTTGTGGGAGCGGCCCGCCAGGCTGCCGGAGGTCCGCCAAGTCTTCGCCGAGGGACGGGCGCAGTGGGGCGGGCGCCAGGCCCGCACGGGCACCGACTTCGCGCAGGCGGCCATCTCCCTTGGGGTCGAGCGGGGCCTCAGCGAGTTTCGGCGGTACGGCCTGCTCCAGCGCAATGGACGGGCGTACCTGGCCAGCCCCTTGGGACGGCTGCGGGTTCAGGTGCGGCCGGAAGCGAGGCTCCTTCGGGAGCTGGACCCCTGGCTCAACAGCCTGAGAAACCTTTGCACCGGGAACGCGAGCACGCCCGCCAGTCTCTGGAAAGCCTTGCAGGGCCTGGATGAGGCGGTCCTGGCCTACGCGGCCCAGGGTCGGGAGCGGCTGCTCGATGTGCTGCTGGCCGCCGGTGCGGCCGAGTGGGTGGTGGCGGGCCGGCCCCGGGCCCGGGGCACCCGCCTTCAGCCCATCCCCGCCCTTTCCCCCGAGTGGCATGACGTCTGCCGGGAGGAGACGACCGAGTATCGCCTGGCGGTGGCCCTGGCCTCCATCGCGGGCGTCCGGTTGGCGGCGGCCAGGGGTGGTGGGCCATCGCAGCCCGAGGATGAGTGGCTGGCGCCCCCCATCCGGGCCAACCTGGAGCCCGTCGCGTGGCGCCACGGGCGCTGGGTCTGGGCGCCGGAGTCTCGTTCCGCGGTGTGGGGGCCCGGTTCCCTGACGCGCAATCTGGGGAACGTTCTGGTCCGGCGGGCCACGGAGGCCATGGCCCGGCGGGTGTACCCCCTCCCCATCCGCAGCCCCCGCCCCGCGTCCCTTCGGGATGTGCACCGCTTCCTCCTCGGCCAGACGGACGACCGCCGTCTGGAGGCGCTGCTCCGGGGGCTGAGCTTGATCGACTGGTCGCGTGGGTGGGCCTCAAGCGGGGGGGCGGAGGCGTTGCCACCCGATGAAGGTGATGACGAGGGGTTCATCCTGCCTCGGGCTTACGCCGTCTTGAAGCTGGTCACCTTGGACAGGCCCCTGATCCTGACGCGGGGCGGCGACCGGGTGACCATCCGGCCGGAGCCCGCCATCTTCGCGCTCCTCCGGGCCAACCGCGTCGCCGACGCGTGCGCCCTGGCCCTCCGGCGGCTCAGGGCCAGCGGCCTGGTTCCCATGATCCGAGATCCCCGGGATCTGGCCATCCGGGTCGACGGCGAGCGGATGCTGGCCGCCCTCCTGATCCCGGTGCGGGAGACGCGCCCCCTGGCGCGCTGGGCGCTGAGGACGCCGGCCACCACCGATGAGCCCCCCGGCGAGGCAGAGGCGACGGCTGCGGGTGGATGAAGCCTAAAGACGCCACCGGGAGAGCTTGCGATGGTACGCCATTTCAAGAAGGGGTGAGTGCCCATGGCCTACGGGTGGATCGAAGCCCTTCGGGGCTTGCCTCGGATGCTCATCGAGGCGGATTTGAAGCCGGTCCAGGGGGACCGCTTCCAGCCCACCGGCTTCCCGGACCTGGGTGCGGCGACCTACCGGCTCCCTGATGGGACGGAGATGCTGCTGGTGGAGTCGGCTCAATCGGTGGCCAACCGGCTGGAGGCCGTCTGCTGGGACGAGGCCGCTCAGGACCTGGCCGAACCCCTGCGGGGACTCCCTTATGGCAGGGCGCGGCTGGTGAAGGCGGATGAGGAGTTCGGGTTCACCACGACCCTCCATGAGGCCCACCGCCTCAACTCGCCCTACTTCATGCTGGCCTCCCAAGGGGACCTCTTGGACCGGGTTCAGGAGGAGAGCGGTCTCCAAGGGGGGAAGCGGCAGCGCCAGCGGTCCGGGGCCCAGGACGAGGACGCGTCCGCCGCGGTGCTGCACTTTGACCTGGCCCGCCTGGCGAGAACCCTGTTCAAGTATGATCCCAACTCCCTCCTCCACGGGGTCTTCCTGGAGAAGCTGGACGGCCGTGCCCGGCTCCAGCGGACCTTGAGCGGCTTCATCGAGGCGAGGGAGGTGGCGCCGGCCACCAGCGGCGGGGTGAAGAACGACCGGATCAGCCCTTCGGGCGACACATCCTTGGGATACGGGAACGTTCCCTTCTCCCGGACGGAGTACGTCGCCCAGCAGATCACCGCTTACTTCAACCTGGACCTGGCCCAGCTCCGGGCCTACCGGCTGCCCGATCCCGGCTTTGATCTGCTCGTCACCTTGGCCCTGTGGAAGATCCGGGTCTTCCTGGAAGAGGGGCTCCGGCTCCGAACGGCCTGCGACCTGCAGTGCCGCGAGGTGAGGGTGACCAAGCCCGAGGGCGCTTCCCTGCCCGACCGGGCCGCCTTGGAAGAGGCCCTGCCGCAGCTGATCGAGGCGTGCCGGCCCCACTTCGCCGATCCACCCGTCTCTGAGGTGGTGTGGTCCGAGAAGGCGAAGAAGGGCTCCTGAGCAGAGGGGTGGAGGCTTTGGTAGGGATCGCGCTCCGGTTCACCGCGGGACGCTTTCACGCAACGCCTTGGGGCCGCCACGTCAACGAAGGTGTGGTCGAGTGGCCGCCGTCGCCGTGGCGCCTCTTGCGCGCGCTGGTGGCCGTGTGGCGCCGCACTCTGCCCGACGTGGACCAAGCCTCCGTGGAGGAGCTCTTGGCCCGCTTGAGCTCGCCGCCTGAGTTCTTCCTGCCTCAGGCGCGGACGGCGCACACCCGTCACTACATGCCTCTGGGGGCACCCAAGAGCACCGCCCTGGTCTTCGACACCTTCGTGGCGCTCTCGCCGCACGAGCCGGTCGTCTGTGTCTGGCCCGCTGTCGACCTCAGCCCGGACCAGGAGGAGCTGCTCCGGCAGCTCCTGGACAACCTCCCGTACCTCGGTCGGGCCGAGTCGTGGGTCCGCGCGTCGCTGGTGGACCAGGTTCCGCCAGTGAACTGCCGCCCGGTGGCCAGGGACGCGCCTGACCCGTCGGTAGAGCTGGTGCGCGTCTTGGCGCCGGCGGAGCCCTTCAGCCTGGCCGCCCTGATTGCGGAGACGGGTTCGCTGCGGTCTCTCGGGTATCTGTCGCCCCCAGGGAGCCGCTGGGTCACCTACGCGCTGCCCGAAGGGGCGCTGGAGGGCCCGCGGCGGAGTCGGCGGCCAAGAACCCGCGGCGCCCAGCACCCGGAGGTGACCCTGGTCCGCTTCGCTCTGGATGGCCCCGTCTTACCCCGGGTGGTGGACACCCTCCGGGTGGGGGAGGTCGCCCGGCAGGCCGCGATGAGCCAGTATGGCCGCCGCCACGACGGCCGGGTCTCTAGCACCTTCTCCGGCCGGGCGGAGGATGGGACGCCGCTGCAAGGCCACCGTCATGCGTTCTACATCCCCACGGACGAAGACGGCGATGGCCGGTTAGACCACCTGACCATCTGGGCCCCTGGCGGTCTTCAGCCCGATGAGCTGGAGGCCTTGGCCGCCGTTGAGGAGCTGGGGCGTGGTCGGGAATCGCTGCGGCTGAGCGTGATCTGGCTGGGAGCGGGGAGGCCAGAGGATTTCCCGATTCCATGGCTGGGATGGCACCGCCGCTGGCGGAGCCAGACACCCTTCGTCCTGTCCCGCCACGTGAAGCTCCGAGGCGATACGCAGGGCGGAACCGTTCCCAAGCAGCTCGTCGACGGGCCTGAGGATCAACTCCGGCTCGAGCTCCGGCGCCGCGGGTATCCCACGCCCGTTTCAGTCCGGAGGCTTCCAGCGCTCCCCCTGGGGTCCGGGGCCGGCCCCACCCGTTCCAGCAGGGCGTACCGCTGGTACGAGTTCCACCGCTGGCGGTCGCGGGTGCCGCCTGCAGGAGGCGCTTACGGGTTCGAGATGGAGTTCGAGGAAGAAGTCCCCGGCCCGTTGCTGTTGGGCTACGCCTGCCACTTTGGCTTGGGGCTCTTTGTGCCCAGCGAATAACTAAGACGAGTTCTCAATAATCCGGAAGGAAGAGCGCTGACTGGCCCTTGCGGCTATGGTCAGCGCTTTTCTTACCGATTTGTAAGTGTAGAAGGAGGTGAATTGAAATGGCCGACACCATCGGAAAAGAAGACAGAAAAGTCAGCGAGCCCTGGGATGTACCGGAGTTGATCCCAGTACGGATGCTGAATGAGTTCACCTACTGCCCGAGGCTCTTCTACCTGGAGTGGGTCCAGGGGGAGTTCGAGGACAACGCAGACACCCGCGAAGGGCGATTCCAGCATCGAACCGTGGATCGGGAGCGGGAACGGGTGGAGCGGGATCCCGAAACCTCGGAAGCCGGCATGATTCGGACGACATCGGTTCTGATGAGTGCCCCAGAAGAAGGCCTGATCGCCAGGATGGATCTGGTGGAGTTCGACGGCCACACAGCCGTCCCCGTTGACTATAAACGAGGCCGGGTTCCCGACATTCCAGGCGGTGCCTGGGAACCAGAGCGGGTCCAACTGTGTGCGCAAGGGCTCATCCTGCGGGAAAACGGGTACAACGCCAAGTACGGCGTTCTCTATTACGTGGAATCCCGCACGCGGGTGGATGTCCCGTTCGATGATGAACTCATTCACCGAACCCGCTCGCTCGTTCAGGAGTTGCGGAAGACGGCAGCGCGGGGGCAGATCCCACCACCCTTGCAGGATAGCCCGAAATGCCCGCGATGTTCGCTGGTGGGCATTTGTCTGCCTGATGAGGTGAACTATCTCGCCCAGCGAGTCGCCGCCGCGGATCGGATCCGCCGGCTGACCCCACCCCGGGATGATCGGGTTCCTGTTTACGTTCAGGAGCAAGGGGCTTACGTTCGGAAGTCGGGTGATCGGCTCCAGGTGACCAAAGACGGCGAGACCTTGGCCGATATGCGCTTGCTCGACGTCATGGAGCTGAACCTCTTCGGAAATGTGCAGGTGAGCACCCAAACCGTTCGGGAGCTGTG
>NZ_VSCV01000019.1:0-48564 GCF_047459355.1 Limnochorda sp.
CCCGGAAGGATGCCCTCACGCCCGAGGAGTGGGCCGACGAGGAGGCTCGCTTCGCCGCCAACGGACAGCATGAGCGGGAGGTCCGGAGCGAGCGGGGCGGCGGGCGGCCGCGTGGAGGCGAGGCCCGGCGGTCCTCCCAGCGGGACGGCGATCGGAACCGGCCCCGGGACGGGGGCGGGCGCTCCCGGTCACGGTAGCCCGGGTCCGGATCATCAAGGGCCCAGGAGGCCCTCCAGGGGTGCCTGAGGGCCGGATGGAGAGCAGGTACCTCGGTGCCTGCTTCTTTTCCTTATTCTGGCCTCGTCGCCCGGCCCAGGAAGGAGCGAGGCGGTGGCGGCCACAGCACGCCTGCAGCTCAAGCCCGCGCAGGTGGTCCGTCTCCTGGAAGACGGGCCGGAGCGCCAGCGCTGTCTGGTCCAGGTGGAGGATGAGGCCGGGGCGGCGGAGGCCCTCTGCTATCCCTCCTTGACCGGGCCGGTCCAGGCCGGCGACCGGGTCTGGGTGAACACAGCCGCGGTGGAGTTGGGCTTAGGCAGCGGCGGCTTCCACCTGGTGGCCGCGGTGGTGGCGCGGCCGCCGGCGCCGGGCCCTCTGCCCGGACGGATCATGAAGCTCCGCTACACCCCCTGGCAGTTGGCCGTGGAGGCGGTGGAGGAGGCCCACCCGGAGCGAGTGGGGGAGGGGAGCCTGGAGGGGCTGCCGGTGGTGGTGGGCGCCCTCCACTCCCAACTCCTGCCCGTGGCCCTGGCCTTCCAGGCGGCCAGCGGTGGGTTGTCGCTGGCCTACGTGATGACCGATGGGGCGGCCCTCCCTGCCTTCCTCAGCCGCTCGGCCGCCCGTTTGCGCGAGCAGGGCCTGCTGGCTGGGGTGGTCACCTGCGGGCACGCCTTCGGCGGTGATCTGGAAGCGGTCCATCCGGCCAGCGGCCTGGTGGCGGCCCGCTCCGTGCTGGGCGCGGCCGGGGCGGTGGTGATGATGGGCCCCGGGATTGTGGGCACCGGCTCCCGCTGGGGGCATACCGCGTTGGAGCAGGGAAGCCTCCTCGACCTGGTGGCCGCCCTGGGGGGCGACCCCATCGCGGTGGTCCGGCTGGGCCAGCACGATCCTCGATCCCGGCACCAGGGGGTGAGCCACCACACCCTCACCGCCCTGGGGCAGGTGGCCGCGCGGCCCGCTACGGTGGTTCTCCCCTTGCGGCCTTTGGAAGAACGCCGGCTCTGGTACCGCCAGCTCTGGGAGGCGGGGGTCCTCCGACGCCACAGGCTGGTCCATCTGCCGGTCCCGGAGCGGTTGATCCAGCGGCTGGCCCAGGAGCCGGAGGCGAGCACCATGGGCCGGGGTGTGGATAAGGAGCGGGCTTTCTTCGAGGCGGCCCTGGCGGCCGGGTGGGAGGCGGGGCGGCGAGCACGGCAACGTCAAGGAGGCTTGAACGTTTGACCCTTCTTTACTTGGTCCGCCACGGCGAGACCGACTGGAACCGGACCATGCGCATTCAAGGACACAGCGACATCGAGCTGAATGACCACGGGGTGGCGCAGGCCCGCCGGCTGGGCGCCCGGCTGGCCCGCTGGCGGATCGACCGGGCCATCGCCAGCGACCTGGTCCGGGCCCAAGAGACGGCCAGGCTCGCCCTGGGCGACCGGGCGATCCCCCTGGAGCTGGATGAGCGCCTGCGGGAGCGGAACTTCGGCGAGTGGGAAGGCCTGACCCGGGAGGAGGTGGAGGCCCGGGATCCGGAGGGCGCCCGCCGCTGGCGGGAAGAGCCCTGGACCTTCCGGCCGCCCGGGGGCGAGTCCCTGGCCGATGTGGCCCGGCGAGCCCTCCCGGTGGTGGAGGAGCTGCGGGAGGAGGGGGGGCGGGTCTTGATCGTCTCCCACGGGGGGACCCTTCGGGCCATCCTCCGGCACCTCTTGGGCTGGCCCGATGGTTCGGGTCCCAAGCTCTTCCTCTTCAACACCGGCTTGACGGTTATCCGCCTGGGCCCCGAGCGGGTCCGGCTGGAGCGCTTGAACGACATCGGCCACCTGGAGATCGAACCAGCGGTGCTGGACCCTCGCGAGGCATGAGGGGCTCCTCTTCCGCGTAGACCTAGCCTCGGACGGGCCCGGCCGCGGGAGTGGCGCCGGGACCGGGGGAGGGGAGGGCATGCGGAAGGGGTGGCCCCGGCCCAGACCAGGACGGCCCTTCGGGCCTTGGCTCCTTCTGGCTGAGGCCCTGCTGCTGGTCTCCCTGGTGGCGGGCGTGGTGGGCGCGCTCAGCCTCCCGGAACCGGTCCGGCGCGAGGCGGCAGGCCGCCTCACGCTCCCCGCGGGCGGGCTTGCACCCGGTCAAGAGGTCCTCGCGGCCGCGCTCCGGCGGAACCTCCTGGAGAGCGCGCTCCCCGCGTGGCTTCTGGGGCTCTCCCTGGCCGGCTTCCCCTTGGTCTGGGCCATCGTGCTCTGGCGGGGCTTCCAGGTGGGCTTCGCCGCCGCCTTCCTCTGGGGATGGGCCGGGAGCGGCCGGCGGGCGGCCCTCCTCACCCTGCTGCCCCACAATCTGGTGGCGCTGCCCGCGCTGGCCCTCCTGGCCGCCGCGCTGGCCCGCCTCTCCGCCCGGATCTTCGTGAGCCTGTGGCGGGGCCGGCCCCAGCCCCGGGGGCCCCTTCTGGCCGACGGCCTCGCGGCGTTGGGGGCGACCCTGCTTCTGGTGGGCGCCAGTTACGTGGAAGCCTATCTCACCCCCCGGCTGCTCACCTGGACGCTGGAGCTTCTGGGATGACAGCAGGAGCCGTCGCGAGCGGTGACGAATGGGGGGCCGAGGAGCGTGACCATCCATGGACGGCATGGCCTGGAAGCGTGCGGTGGTCTTAGTTTTGGACAGCGTCGGCATCGGCGCCCTGCCCGATGCCGACCGGTATGGGGATGAGGGTTCCAACACCGTGGGGAACACAGCCCGCGCCGTCGGCGGGTTGAAGGTGCCCACCCTCAATCAGCTGGGTTTGGGGCACCTGGTCTCCGGCCCGGGGCTGGAGGCAGTTCCCGAGCCTCTCGCCTCCTACGGCCGGATGGCGGAACGCGCCCCGGGGAAGGACACGACCACGGGTCACTGGGAGCTGATGGGCTGCACCTTGGACCGGCCCATGCCCACCTACCCGGACGGGTTCCCTCCCGAGGTGATCGAGCGGTTTGAGGCGGCCATCGGCCGGAAGGTCCTGGGGAACCGGCCCGCCTCGGGGACGGTCATCATCCAAGAGCTGGGGGACGAGCATGTCCGGACGGGCTCGCCCATCGTCTACACCTCCGCGGACAGCGTCTTCCAGATCGCGGCCCACGAAGAGGTGATCCCCCTCGAGGAGCTCTACCGCATGTGCCAGATCGCGCGGGAAATCCTCCAGGGCGAGCACGCCGTCGGCCGGGTGATCGCCCGGCCTTTCCTGGGGCCCTTCCCCGAAGAGGGGCCCGACGGGGTCCGGCAGGTCTACCGGCGCACCACCAACCGGCGGGACTTCAGCCTCGCCCCGCCCCGTCCGACCCTCCTCGACCGGCTCCAGGAGGCCGGCTTGGCTGTCCACGCGGTGGGGAAGATCTCCGACATCTTCGCCGGCCGGGGCATCACCAACAAGGTGGCCGCGCCCAACAACCAAGAGGTGCTGGAGGCCACCTTGGAGCTGATCCGGACCGCTTCCGAGCCGGGCCTGATCTTCGCCAACTGCGTCGACTTCGACACCCTGTGGGGCCATCGGAACGACGTTCAGGCGTACGCGGCGGGGCTGGAGGCGGTGGACCGCTTCCTGCCCCGGATCCTGGAGGCCTTGGGGCCTGAGGACCGCTTCATCATCACCGCCGATCACGGGTGTGACCCCACCACGCCCTCCACCGACCACTCCCGGGAGTACGTCCCCGTCCTCTGGTACGCCCCGGGCTATCGGGGCGTCTCCCTGGGGACCCGGGCGACCTTCGCCGACCTGGGGGCGACCCTCGCCGAGGGGTTCGGCGTCGGGCCGCTGGATGAGGGAACGAGCTTCCTGAGCCAGCTCCCCGAGGGGAGGAAGCATGGTGCGGCCGTATGAGCTGATCCTGAAGAAGCGGACCGGCCACGAGCTGACGACGGACGAGATCGAGCAGTGGATCCAAGGGGTCACCGACGGAAGCTTCACCGACGCCCAGAGCGCCGCGCTCTTGATGGCCATCCTCTTCCGGGGGATGAGTGACCGGGAGACGGCCGCCCTGACCCTGGCCATGGCCCGGTCGGGGCGCCAGGTGGACCTGAGTTCACTGCCTGGCATCAAGGTGGACAAGCACTCCAGCGGCGGCGTGGGCGACAAGACCACCCTGGTCGTCGCCCCCCTGGTGGCCGCGGCCGGGGCTCCGGTGGCCAAGCTCTCAGGGAGGGCCTTGGGCCACACGGGTGGGACCCTGGACAAGCTGGAGAGCATCCCGGGGCTGCGGGTGGAGCTCAGCCTCTCGGAGTTCTTGGACGTGGTCCGCGAGGTGGGGGTGGCGGTGGCCAGCGCCGGGGTGGACCTGGCCCCGGCGGACAAGAAGCTGTACGCGCTGCGGGACGCCACGGCCACCGTGGACAGCGTGCCGCTGATCGCCGCCTCCATCATGAGCAAGAAGCTGGCCGGCGGGGCGGATGCCTTCGTCCTCGATGTGAAGGTGGGGGAGGGCGCCTTCCTCACCCGCGAGGAGGATGCTCTGGCCCTGGCCCGAACCTGCGTCGCCGTCGCCCATGAGGCCGGCAGGCAGGCCGTCGCGTATCTGACCTCCATGGACCAGCCCCTGGGTGTGGCCGTGGGGAACGCGCTGGAGGTGCGGGAGGCCATCGAGACCCTCCAGGGGGGCGGGCCCGCGGACCTGCGGGAGCTGGTCTTGGTCCTGGGCGCGGAGATGGTCCGCCTGGCCGGGGTGGAGGCCGATGAGGGGAAGGCCCGGAGCCTCCTGGAGCGGCTGCTCGACTCGGGCGAGGCGGCCGCCCGGTTCCAGCGGATGATCGCCGCACAAGGTGGCGATCCGGAGGTGGTGGAGAACCCCGACCTCCTGCCCCGGGCGGAGGTCCGTCTCCCCGTGGAGGCGCCCCGGGCGGGTTACGTCCAGGCCATCGCCACCCGGGAGCTGGGGCTGGCCAGCATGGCCCTCGGAGCTGGGCGGGACCGGCCCGGCGCGCCCATCGACCTGGCCGTGGGCCTGGAGGTGGTCCGGAAGGTGGGCGAGCGGGTGGAGGCAGGGGAGCCCTTGGCCTGGATCCACGCCCGGAGTGAGGCGCAGGCCGAGGGGATCCGGGCCCGGGTGGCGGCCGCCTTCCGCCTGGGCGAGGCGCCGGTGGAGCCGCCGCCCCTCATCCGCCAGCGGGTCGCCAGCGGGACATAGGCCCCCCTCCCGGGGGCATAGGGTAGACCAGGTTTCATGGGGTCTTGCCCCAACCCCCGGGAGGTGGATCCGGTGGGCCGAAGCTGGTCTGCCTGGCTGGTGGCGGCGCTGATCCTCCTGCTTGCGGGCGGGCTCCAGGCCCAGGATCTGGAGCTCCGCTCCAAGGCGGCCATCCTCATCGACGCCCAGAGCGGCGCTGTCCTGTTCGGTCATAATGAGCATGAGCCGCTGCCGCCCGCGAGCGTGACCAAGATCATGACCATGGTCCTCGCCCTAGAGGCCCTCCATTCAGGCCGGGTGGACTGGGACGACCTGATCGCCGCCAGCGAGCATGCGGCCTCCATGGGCGGGACCCAGATCTGGCTGGAGCCCGGCGAGCAGATGAGCTTCCGGGACCTGCTCTACGCGGTGGCCGTCGGCTCGGCCAACGACGCGGCCGTTGCTTTGGCCGAGCACCTGGCCGGGAGCGAGGCGGCCTTCGTCGAGCAGATGAACGCCCGGGCCCGAGAGTTGGGCATGACCAACACCCAGTTCGCCAACCCCAGCGGCCTGCCGCCGGAAGCCCTGGGCCAGCCGGGTCCCCATGTGGCCAGCGCGGCCGACCTGGCCATCCTAGCCCGGCACGCCCTCACCCTCCCCCACTTCCTCGAGCTCACCTCCACCTACGGGCCCTACACCGTCCGGGAGGGGACCGAAGCCGAGGTCCAGCTCTACTCCTACAACGACCTCCTCCGCCGCTATCCGGGGCTGGATGGCATCAAGACGGGCCACACCAGCGAGGCGGGTTACTGCATCGCCGCCACCGCGGAACGGGACCACCTGCGGCTCATCGCCGTCACCCTGGGCGCGCCCACCCGGGCCGACCGGCAGGCGGACGTCACCCGGCTCCTCAACTACGGGTTCAGCCGGTACCGGGCAGCGGTGGTGGCCGAGGCGGGCCAGGTGCTGGGGGAGGTGGCCGTGGAGCGGGGGGTCCAGGAGCGGGTGGAGGCGGTGGCGGCCCAGGCCTTTCACGTCACCTTGCCCCGGGAGAGCCAGGCCGCTCCCGAGCGGGAGGTCCTCCTCCGGCCCCAGGCGGCGCCGGTGCAGGCAGGCCAGCCCGTGGGGGAGTTGATCGTCCGCCTGGAGGGCCGGGAAGTGGGGCGGGTTTCCCTGGTGGCCGCCCAAGATGTGGCGCGTGCTGGGGTGGGGAGCCTGGTCTGGCGGGTAACCCGGCAGGCGGTGGACGCCCTCTTCGGCCGGTAAGCCTCATCATACTTTTCCGACAGCGGCGGCAGGAGTCGGTGGCCCGCCTTGCGAATCCTCTGGCTACCAGGAGCCTGGGGGTGGCGGGCATACCCACAGAGACCACGGGTTTGGAGGTGCTCCGCTACGGCCGGGGAGCGTGCACGGTCCTCCGGCTGGCAGGCGAGCTGGATTTGTCGACGGCCCATCAGGTCCGGAACGCCTTCCCCGCCGAGCTGGCGGGGCGGCGGGGGAGGCGGCATCTGGTCTTGGACCTCCGCCGCCTCCGCTTTGTGGACAGCTCGGGCCTGGGGGTGCTCTTTGAGCTCTACCGGTGGGTGACGGCCCAGGGGGGCCGGGTGGCGGTGGTCCGCCCGACGCCCCCAGTGGCTCGGGCGTTGCGCCTGGCCGGGTACGGGAAGTTGACGACGGCGGCCGAGTCGGTGGACGAGGCGGTCCGGTCCCTGGAGGGAGATGGGTGATGGCGCACGGCGCATCGGCGGTGGCCAACACCGTCCATTTGGAGTTTCCCAGTCTGCCGGAGAACGTGGGCTTCGCCCGGGCGGCCGTCGCCCTCTTCGCCTCCCGGCTCGACTTCACCCTGGATGAGCTGGAGGAGATCAAGGTGGCCGTCTCGGAGGCTGTCTCCAACGTGGTGGTCCACGCGTACCCCGAAGGGCCGGGCCCCGTCCGGGTGGAGGCGACCGTCACCCCCCAGGGGGAGCTGGTGGTTCGGGTGGCCGACCAGGGGCGGGGGATCGAGGATGTGGCCCGGGCCTGCGAAGCGAGTTTCACCACCCGCCCGGGGGAGCACCTGGGCCTGGGCTTGACCTTCATCAACGAGTACGCCGACCGCCTGGAGGTGAACTCGGCGCCGGGGCAGGGGACGGTGGTCACCTTTACCAAGCGGCCGCAGATGGCGGCGGTCCACCGGGAATGACCGGGACGGCCCCAGGCGCGGAGCTGGCCCCCGAGGAGGCGGCCCTCTACCGGCGGGCCCGGGCGGGCGACGGGAAGGCCCGCCAGCAGCTGGCCCTGCGCCACCTGCCCCTGGTCCGCGAGATCGCCGGCCGCTTCCGGCGGGGCGGGATCGACCTGGAGGAGCTGGTCCAATCGGGCACCGTCGGGCTCCTGCAAGCCCTGCAAGGCTTCGATCCCGACCGGGGCTACCGCTTCTCCACCTACGCCGTCCCCTTCATCGTGGGGGAGATCCGCGCTTTCCTCCAGAACGAGCGGGGGCTGAGGGCGGGTCGCCGCCTGGAGGCGCTGGGCCGCCGCCTGGAGGCGGCCCAGGCCCGCCTGACCCAGGCCTTGGGCCGCTCGCCCACCTTGGGTGAGCTGGCCGCGGAGGTGGGGGTGGAGCCCGACGAAGCCTTCCAAGCCTTGGAGGCCCTGCGGGAACCCCGTTCGTTGGATGAGCCGGTGGCGCCGGGGGAGGACCGGCTCCTGGGCGAGGCCCTGGCCGGTGGCGAGGAGGAAGAGGCCTGGGCCCAGCGGCTGGTGGTCGCCCAGGCGCTGGAGCGCTTGACCCCGCGGGAGCGGATCATCCTCCGGCTCCGCTTCTGGGAAGGACGCAACCAGCAGGAGGTGGCCGCCTGCCTGGGCCTCTCCCAGCCCCAGGTCTCCCGGATCGAGCGGGCCTGCCTGGCCAAGCTCCGAGCGCTGGGCCCCTTCCAGGAGGCAGGGGAATGAGGGCCCGGACTGAGGAGCAGCGCCTGGCCGACCTCCACTGCCATTCCACCGTCTCCGACGGGCAGCTGGAGCCGTGGCAGGTGGTGGAGCTGGCGGCCCGGCAGGGGTTGCACGTGGTCGCCTTGACGGACCACGACACCGTCGCGGGCGTGGAGCCCGCGCGGCAGAGGGCCCGGGCTCTGGGGCTGGAAGTGGTCCCGGCGTTGGAGCTCTCCACCGCCTGGGGCGCCCAAGAGATCCACCTCCTGGGCTACTTTGTCGATGTGGCCGCCCCGCCCCTCCTCCGCGAACTCCAGCGGCAGCAGGAGGCCCGCTGGCAGCGGGCCCGCCTCATGGCCCGCCGGCTCGCGGCCTTGGGCTATCCCATCTCCTGGGCCCGGGTGCGGGAGCTGGCCGGGCAGGGAACGGTCGGCCGGGTCCACCTGGCCCGGGCCCTGGTGGAGGCGGGCCATGTGGCCAGCATGGGCCAGGCCTTTGACCAGTTCCTGGCCGAGGGCCGGCCGGCGTACGTGCCCCAGGCGCGCCTCACCGTCCAGGAGGGGATCGGCCTCATCGCCGCCGCGGGCGGCGTGCCCGTCTTGGCCCACCCGGGGCTGGCCCAGGTGGACCACCTCATCCCCGCGTGGAAGGCCCAGGGGCTGGCCGGCCTGGAGGTGGTCCACCCCGCCCACGACTCCCAGCAGGAGGCCCACTACCTCCGCTTGGCCCAGGAGTGGGATCTCCTGCCCACGGGCGGCTCGGACGCCCACGGCCGGGAGCGGCCCGAGGATCAACCGGGGGCCGTCCGGGTTCCCCTGGCGTGGGTGGAGGGCCTGCGCCGCGTGGCAACCCGGCCCTCCCGGCGCCCGTGACACCCTCCCACGGCTAACACCCTTTGCCAGCAGGGTTCCGTGACCCCATCCGGAAGACCCCAAGGACGACAGCCACCTGTCGGGGAGAGGCTTGGGCTCTCCCCGGGCCGCCGCCGTCAACACACCACTCAACGCAGCCTTCGTCGCAGAAAGGGTGGCTCACCATGGAGCATCGCGGCCCCCGGGTCCACCTGCGCCCCGTGCGCCCAGACGACCTGGAGTCCATCATCCGCTGGACCAATGATCCCGAGCTTCGCGAGCTGATGGAGGGCGAGTACCCCGAAGAGCCCGGGGAAGGGCGGCGCTGGTACCAGCGCACCCTCCGGGACCGCCGGAGTCGCCAGTTCATCATCGAAACCCGAGATGGCCTGGCCATTGGCGACATCGCCTTGGGAGAGATCAGCTGGCGGGCCCGGGAGGCAGAACTCCGCATCCGCATTGGCGAGAAGGCCTACTGGAACCGCGGGTACGGCACGGAGGCGGTCCAGCTCATCGTCCGCCACGCGTTCGAAGATCTGGGCCTAGAGCGGGTCTACTTGCGGGTCTTCACCTTCAACCTTCGGGCGATCCGGTGTTACTTGAAGAGCGGTTTCCGTCCCGAAGGCCGGCTGGTCCGGAAAGGAAGCGATGGGGCCCCCAAAGAGATTCTCCTCATGACGGTGGAGCGGGATCGTCTGGCCCGGTGCCTGGCTCGCCCGTCCTGATCTGGCGGGCCAGCTGGAGGCGGAGCCGGCCCCGCAGCCGCCCCCCGATGCGGCCCGTCTGGTGGGCCGGCAGGCCGCTCCAGCCCACGCTCTCCACCTCCTGATCCACGCCCAGCGACCGGGCCACCTCCCACTTGGCCCGCTCCAAGGCTTGCGCCCAGGGTGACGGTTCCCCGCGCCCCTGGGCGCGGCCGCCTTTCCGGGCCCGCCTCCCAGACCCCATGGCCCTTCCTCCCTGGCCCGTGTTTTCGACCCATCTGCCCCTCAGTTTCTCCCTTCATCTCCCAGCAATGACCACCAGCAATTGGGCCCTCTAGAAAGGAGTGGTTCCCCGCGCCGTCGAAGTACGGGCTGGTCAGGAGGCCCAAGTGCAGCGGGAAAGGCGGGCGCGCGATGGTTGAGATCTTCATCCAGGGCGGACCAGTGATGATCCCCCTGCTCCTCCTTTCGCTCATCGGCCTGGCCGTCTTCCTCGAGCGGTTCTGGTACCTGATGCGGACCCGGACCAACACCGAAGAGCTCTTGGAAGAGGTCCATCTGGCGTTGGAGCAGGAGCGGCTCTTGGAAGCGGTCCAGATCACCAAGCGGCATCGGGGGCCAGTGGCGGCCGTCTTGGCCGTGGCCGTGGCCAACTATGACCGGCCCACCCGGGAGCTGCGGGACCAGCTGGAGCATGCGGGCCAGGATGAGGTCTACAAGATGGAACGGCGCCTGGATTGGCTCGAGACCATCGCCGCGTTGGCCCCCCTCCTGGGGCTTCTGGGCACGGTGACGGGGATCATGGACACCTTCCAGGTCCTGTCGGGGATGCAGGGGGTGACCGACCCGGCGGCCATGGCGGGGGGCATCGCGGAGGCCTTGATCACCACCGCCACGGGTCTGGTCATCGCCATTCCCACCCTTTTTGTCCACAACTGGCTGAGCGGCATGATCGACCGCCGGGTCCAGGAGATGAACCGGGCTGTGTCGGAGGTTCTTGAGGTGCACTCCTACCGGGGGGTGGCCTGATGATCCGCCGGACCAGGCGTCGGGTCGGCGGGGTGAACATCGTCCCGCTGATCGATGTCATGTTCTTCTTGGTGCTCTTTTTTGTGGTCACCACCACCTTCCGGACGGAGACGGCCGGTCTGGACATCCAGCTCCCCAGTGCCGCCACCGCCCGCCAGAACGTGCCGGCCGAGCTGGTCATCACCATCCGGGAGGACGGGCGGACCTATCTGGGGGACCGGGCGGTCACCTCGGCCCAGCTCCAGGCGGAGGTCCGCCAGGCTTTGGCCAGCCGCCCTGATCTTCTGGTCATCATCCGGGGCGACCGGCGGGCCCGCTACGAGCAGATCGTGCAGGCCATCGATGATGTGCGGGCTGTCGGGGGCCACCGGCTCGCCCTGGCGGTACGGACGGAAACCTAGGCGGGGCGGCCAGCGGCGGGGAAGGAGGGGAGAGCATGGGACGGGAACCGGAAGAGACCCGGATGGGGACGTTTCTGCTCATCTCGGTCTTGATCCACATGGCCGTGCTCCTCTTTGCGCCCCAGCTGTCCAACCGGGCGGGCGCCCAGCTTCCCTCCTTGTTCAGCGGCGGCGTGGTCCAGGTGGTCCGGGTGGATGAGCCGGTGGCCAGCCAGCGGACCACACCCCAACGGGTGGCCCCCGAACGGCGCCCGGCTCCGGCCCAGCGTCAGGCGCCCCAGCCCGAGCCGCCGGCTGAGCCCCGGCCCCAGCGGGAACCTGCGCCCCCAGCCGAGGCCCAACCCGAGCCTGAGCCGGCCATCCAGGCGCCGGTCCCGTCCACCGCGGCCGACACCCCCCTGACCAGCCCCCAGGGGGCCGATCCCGTGCAGGAAGCCCCCAAGCCCCAGGCGGCGGCCGCACCTGATCCCAAGCCCGCTACCCGCACCGCCGCCCCGGCCGAGAGCCGGGAGCGGGCGGCTCCGGCCGATGCGGGCAGCTCGCCCACGCCCGAGCCGGCGTCGGAGCCGGTCCCGGAGGATCCAGGCCCGCCGGCCCTGCCCCCCTTGGGCGAGCCGGGCTCCCTCATCAACCTGGGGACCAGCAGCCTGGGCTACCCCAAGAATGCGGAGAACCTCGGTTTGGAAGGGGCGGTGGAGGTCCGCCTGGAGCTGGACGAGACGGGGAGGGTCCAGCGCATTCTGCCGGTCCAGCTCTCAGGGCACCGGGTGCTGGATGAGTACGCCCTGCAGGCCCTCACGGTGCTGGCCCGGCAGCAGCGGCTGACGGGATCGCGGCAGGCGGCCCCCTATGCGGTGCACGCCCGGGTCACGTTCCAGAGGGAGGGCAACCAGTTTGTGGGGCACGTGGAGCTGGTAGGAGCCGCCGAGTACCTCCAGGAGAGATGATGCCGATGCAGCGGCGATGGCAGACGCTTCTTCTCACGGTGCTGGCCATCAGCCTCCTCGCGGGAGGGAGGGCCGGCGCGCAGCCGAAGGTTGACGGGAACGGCGAGGCTGAGCTGGTCACCTTGGCCAACGAGTACGTGGAGATTCTGGTCAACGCCAGCCAGGAGAACACGGGCCGTTTCGCCATCTACACCACCGGTGGCGATCCGGAGCGGCCGGAGGACGACGAGAAGCCGCTCATCTACGGGACCCGCCATCCCGGGCCCTGGACCAGCTACACCACGGTCCAGATCGACGGGGTGAGCTGGGTCTTCGGCGGGCCGACCCAGCGCCGGGCCGGCCGGAGCGCCAACTACGGCGTGCCGGTGCGGCTGCCCGAGCGGGAAGGGGAGGCCATCGTCGCCGCCTGGCAGCTGGGGCCCCTGGAGGTGACCCAGGTCCTCAGCTTCACCCGAAGCCTCACCACCGGGCTGATGGACACGGTCCGGATCGCCTACCGGGTCCAGAACACCGACACCCGCGCCCACCAGGTGGGGTTGCGGATCATGCTGGACACCATGCTGGGCGCCAACGACGGCGCGCCCTTCCGGGTGGGCGAGCGGGCCGTCACCACCGACACGGTGCTGGTGGGCTCGGCCATTCCCGAGTTTTGGCAGGCCTTCGACGATCTCAGCCAGCCCCAGGTGATGGCCCAGGGCACCCTCCGCTATCCGGGGGAGACGCCCCCCGACCGGATCTACATGACCAACTGGGGGAGCCTGGCCGACGGCGTCTGGAGCTTCGACTTCCAGGCGGGGCGGGACTTCACCCGCAAGGGCGAGTTTGAGCTGGACTCGGCCCTGGCCATCTTCTGGGATCCGGAGCCTCTGGCCGCGGGCGAGGGGCGGGAGTATGTCACCTATTACGGTTTGGGCGGGATTGACATCGCGCCGGGCCAGCTCTCCCTGGGCCTCACCTCGGCCCGGACCATCGAGGGCTCCCAGACCGAGGATCGGATCCTGACGGTGGTGGCCTACGTGCAGAACACCGGCGTGGGTGAGGCGCTCAACGTCACCGCGGAGATCCTGCCGCCCCATCCCTTCCAGGTGGAAGGGGGCGCCGGCCAAGCCCGCCGGAGCCTGGGCACCTTGCCTCCGGGCGGGACGGGCCAGGTCCGCTGGGAGCTGCGCATTCCCAAGGGGACCGTGGGCACCTTCACCTACCGGGTTCAGGTGCACGCTACCAACGCCGAATCCAACGAGGGGCGGCGAGAGGTGGAGGTCCTCGCCCCCGCGCAGGTCTCCATGCGGGTGGAGGCCCCCGACCGCCTGGGTGAGGCGCCCGATGGAGGGTATGATCCGCCCCGCTTCCCCGTGCGGGTCACCCTGACCAATACCGGCGGGTCTGCCGCCGAGTGGATCGTGGCCCGGCTCTCCCCGGCGGTCCAGGATCAGCTGCGGCTCGAGCAGGGGAACGCCGAGGAGCGGCTCCTTCCCCGGCTGGCGCCCGGGGAGTCCGTTACCCTCACCTGGTACCTGCGGCCGACGGGAAAGTTCGAGCGGGGGAATTTTTACTACAACATCCGGGCGCAGGCGGCCAACACCGGTGAGCCTCTGACCGGGTCGCGGGCGATCCAGGTGGAGCCGCTCCAAGCGCGGGTCACCCTGGAGAGCCGGCCGATCTCCAGCCAAGCCAACCCCGTAGGCGACCAGCGGGTGGAGGTGGTCCTCCAGGGTGTCAACCTGCGGAACGTTTGGGGCGTGGCCGGTGAGATCAGCTACGACCCGGAGCAGCTCCGCCTGGAGCACGTGCTGGTGGGCCGCGTGGACGCCGTGGTGGGCGCCCCTCGGTCGGAGCTCTTCCGGGAGTGGCAGGTGGACCACTCCCAGCCGGGGCGGGTCCGCTTCGCTGGGCACCTGGGTGAGGCAGAGCCCTTGACCCTGGCCAAGGGGAACCTGGCCACCTTCTGGTTCTGGCCCGTCGGTTCGGATGCCGCCCAGGTGCGCCTGGAGCGCTTGGAGCTGGTTGCCGGCCCGGGGCGGGCGCCGGTCGACGTCACCGCCCAGGCCGGGGCGTCCCGCGACCCTCAGGTTCAGCTCAACGGGCAGCTCCAGGTCTGGCTGGCGGATCGGAAGACGGTCGAGCCCTAGGTGGGCTCGTGCTCGGGAAAGGAAGTGGAGACGGTGCAAGAGAAGGTGTTTCTCCTTCGACGCCGGGTCCGGAGCCGGGCGCGCCAGGGCGTGGCAGCGGTGCTCACCCTGATCATGCTGGCGCTGGTGCCCGGGCCGGCCTGGGCGCAGACCATCCGGGACGTGCCCACGGACCACTGGGCCTACGCCGCGGTGCAGCGCCTGATCAATGAAGGCTACCTCACTTTGGAAGACAACCAGATGTTCCGCGGGGACCGGCCCGTGGACCGGTACACCTTCGCGGTGGCGGTGGCCCGGGTGCTGGACCAGGTGGAGGAGACGGGCGGAACCCTCCCCCGGGAGACCCAAGAGCTTCTGACCCGCCTGGCCACCGAGTTCCAGGAGGAGCTGGTCGCCTGGCATGCGGCCCGGGAGGAGCTGGAGCGGCGGACGGCCGCCTTGAGCGCGGATGTGGAGGCCCTCACCGCCGCGGGCGGCGCTCTGGACAGCATCCTGGCCCGGGTCCGGGAGCTGGAGGAGGCCACCGCTCAGCGAGGCCAAGACGTGGCGGCACTGGCCCGGGAGCTGGAGCAGCTGCGGGAGGACTTGGGGCTCCAGACGGGCACCCTGGACCAGCGCCTGGCCGAGTTCCAAAACCAGATCGAGGGGGACCTGGGCGTTCAGGGGATCAACATCGGCCAGAGCTTGGCCGACCTGGCTTCCCGCCTCCAGGCCACCTCCGAGGCCCTGAACCAGCAGGCCCAGCTGACGGCGGAGTTGGAAGGGCAGGTGGCGGCCCTGCAGACCAGCCTCGCCCAGGAGCGGGCTGAGCGGGAAGCCCTTCAAGCCCGCCTGGAACAGCAGCGGCAGGAGATGATGGGGGCCGACAGCCAGCTCTTCGCCGAGATCCGGGATCTGGCGAACCGGCTGGACGTGCTCCAGAGCACGCCGGGCACGGTGGCCGGGGTTCAGACCCGCCAGCTCCAGCTGGAGCGCCAGCTCGCCTCCCTCCAGCGGGACTTCGACGCCTACCGGCTCCAGTCGGAGGAGGCGACCCGGAGCCTCAGAACCACCAGCATTGTCGGCGTGGCGGCCGGTCTGGTGGCCATCATCGCGGCGCTGGTCAGCGGCAACTGAACGCACGACGAGACGTCTCGCACAAGGCCGGGTCCGGGCCGCCCCGCCCGGACCTGGCCGGGGGGCCCGGTCTGGTTCGCCGACCGGGCTTCGTGTTACAATGCCTGGGCAGGCTAGGGCCAGCAGGGAGGCGGTCCCGTGCGCGCGTACCTGGATCACAGTGCGACCACCCCGCCCGATCCCCGGGTGGTGGAGGCCATGGTGGAGGTGATGGAGGGGGACCAGTTTGGGAACCCTTCCTCCCTTCATGCCCTGGGCCTCGAAGCGGAGCGGCGGGTGGAGGAGGCCCGCCGGCAGGTGGCTCGCCTGGTGGAGGCGGCCCCCGAGGAGATCACCTTCACCTCCGGCGGGACCGAGGCGAACAACCTGGCCGTCCTGGGCGGGGCCCGGGCCCTGGCCCGGCGGGGCCGGCACGTCTTGGTGAGCGCGGTGGAGCACCCGTCGGTGCGGGAGGCGGCCCGGCGCCTGGCCGACGAGGGTTTCGAGGTGGAGGAGATCCCCGTTGACCGGGAAGGCCGGGTCCTGCCGGAGGTGCTGGCCGAGCGGGTCCGGCCCGACACGGTCTTGGTCAGCGTCATGCGGGTGAACAACGAGGTGGGGACCCTCCAGCCGGTGGAGGATCTGATCCGGGTGGTGAAGGAGCGGCGGCCCGAGGCCCTCTTCCATGTGGATGCCGTCCAGGCGGTGGGCCTCACCCGGGTGACCCCCCGGGCGTGGGGCTGTGACCTTCTGACCGTGAGCGCCCACAAGATCCACGGCCCCAAGGGGGTGGGGGCCCTCTGGGTCCGGCCGGGGGTCCATCTGATCCCCCTGGTCTGGGGAGGCGGCCAGGAGCGGGACCTCCGGCCAGGCACCGAAAACGTGCCGGGGATCGTCGGCTTCGGCCGGGCGGCCGAGCTGGCCCTCGCCTGGCGGGAGGAGGCGGAGCGGGTCCGGGCTTTGCGCCGGCGGCTGGAGGAGGAGATCCTCCGGCGGGTGCCGGGCGCCCGCCGCTTGGGTCCCGAGGATGACCACGCCGCGCCCCACATCCTGAACCTGGCCTTTGAGGGGATCCGGGGCGAAGTGCTGGTCCATGCCTTGGAGGCGGAGGGGGTCTACGTCTCCACCGGGTCCGCCTGCTCTTCCCGGCGCCAGGCCACCAGTCACGTGCTGGTGGCCTTAGGGGAGCCGGAGCGGTGGCGGGAGGGGGCCATCCGGCTCAGCCTCTCGCCCAAGACCCAGGAGGCGGAGGTGGAGGCGGCCATCGAAGCGGTGGTCCGCCAGGTGGAGGCCTTGCGGGCCCTCATGGGGGAATAGGGGGAAGGGTTGTGCGGGAGCTCATCCTGGTCCGTTACGGTGAGATCGGCTTGAAGGGGGACAACCGGCCGGCCTTCGAGGGTCGCCTGGTCCAGAACCTGCGGGATGCTCTGGCCCATCTGCCAGGCATCCGGGTCTTCCGCAGCCATGGCCGGATCTTCATCGACCCGGCGGGCGAGACGGCCGCCGCCCTGGAGCGGCTCCGGCGGGTCTTCGGGGTGGTCGCCTTTCACCCGGCTGTGGAGACCCCCTTGGAGCTCGACGCCATGGCGGAGGCCGCCGTCCGGCTGGTGGCAGAGGAGCGCCGGCCGGTCCGGTTCAAGGTGGAGGCCCGGCGGGCCAACAAGGCCTTCCCCCTCAACTCCATGGAGCTCAACCGGGAGCTGGGCGCCCGCCTGCTCCGCCAGGTGGAGGGGCTCACCGTGGACCTGCACCAGCCTGAGATCCGGGTCCGGCTGGAGATTCGGGAGAAGCACGCCTACGTCTATGTCCGGGATGTGCCGGGGCCCGGCGGCCTGCCGGTGGGGGTGAGCAGCCCCGCCCTCCTGCTGCTCTCGGGAGGGATCGACAGCCCCGTGGCCGGCTGGTACATGATGAAGCGGGGGGTGCCCCTCCGGGCCATCCACTTCCACAGCCCGCCCTTCACCAGCCCCCGCTCCCTTCAGAAGGTGCAGGACCTCTCGGATGTGCTGGCCCTCTGGGGCGGCCGGCTGCCCCTCTACGTGGTCCCCTTCACCCGGACCCAGACAGCCATCCGGAAGCACGTGCCCGCGGAGCTCTCCATGACCGTCATGCGCCGGATGATGTACCGCATCGCGGACCGGCTGGCCCGGCGGGATGGCCTCGCCGCGCTGGTGACGGGCGAGAGCGTGGGCCAGGTGGCCTCCCAGACCATCGAGAGCCTGGCGGCCATCAACCCTGTCACCGACCTGCCGGTCCTCCGGCCCCTGGTCGGTCTGGACAAGGCGGAGATCATCCAGAAGGCGGAGGAGATCGGCACCTACGCCATCTCCATCCGGCCCTATGAAGACTGCTGCACCCTCTTCGTGCCCGAACACCCCGCCACCCACCCCCGGCTGGACGAGGTGGAGGCGGCGGAGGCCGCCCTGCCCGTCGAGGAGCTGGTGGAGGAGGCGGTGGCGGGCACCGAGCTGGAGGAGCACCACGCCCAGCCGGTGATGGTTGCCCCTTCCTGACCCTCCTTGCTGCAGGCCAGCGGTGGAAGCCGTTCCGACTCTTGACAGAGACCGGCACCGTGGTAGAATGTCCTCGTAATCTAGAATGAGTCTTTGAAACGAGGAAGTATTACGGAGGTGCTGTCCATGGTGGCCGATCCCGTCCTCCGCCCTGGTCTGGCGAGCCTTCCCCGGGGGGAGGCGCCGCCCGAGCCCCGCCCCAGCCTCTCCCTGAACCTGGCGCGCTTCAACCGCTTCATCGAGCCGGGCCTCGCCCTGCTCCTCCTGGGCGTGGCCGCCTTGGTCCCCGCCGGGTCCCTCCGGGGGGCCCTTTTGGTGGGGGCCTACCTGGCCGGCGGCCTTCGGGCGACCTGGCAGGCTTTGGGGGCGCTGCGTGACCGGGTGATCGACGTGGACCTCTTGATGGTCCTGGCCGCCCTGGGTGCCGCCGCCATCGGCCAGGCCATGGAAGGCGCGGGCCTCCTCTTCCTCTTCTCCCTCAGCAATGCCCTCCAGGAGCATGCCCTGGAGCGGACCAAGCGGTCGGTCGAGGCCCTCATGAGGCTCCATCCCCAGACGGCCCGGGTGGTGGATGAGGTGGGGCAGGAGCGGGAGCTGCCTGTGGAGCAGGTCCTGCCCGGCCAGCGGGTGGTGATCCGGCCTGGGGAGCTGATCCCCGTGGACGGCCGGGTGGTGGAGGGGCGCTCCGCGGTGGACCAGGCGACCATCACCGGCGAGTCCATTCCGGTGGAGAAGGGGCCCGGCGATCCGGTCTTCGCCGGCACCCTCAACCAGCTGGGCGCCCTCTGGGTGGAGGTGACCCGGCCCGCCTCGGAGACAACCCTGGCCCGGATCGTCCGCCAGGTGGCCGAAGCCCAGGAGCAGAAGGCCCAGACCCAGAGCCGCATGGAGCAGCTGGAGCAACGGTACGCCTGGGTGGTCCTGGGGATGACGGCGCTGGCCATCCTCCTTCCCCTGGCCTGGGGGACGCCCCTGCGGGAGAGCTTCTACCGGGCCATGGTGCTCATGGTGGTCGCCTCGCCCTGTGCGGTGGTCATGGCCGCGCCGCCCGCCTTTCTCTCGGCCATCGCCCGGGGCGCCCGGCGGGGCTTCCTCTTCAAGGGGGGCGCCGCGGTGGAACGGGCAGCAGCGATCGAGGCCATCGCCTTCGACAAGACGGGCACCCTGACCACCGGCAAGCCCCGGGTGACCGCCGTCATCCCCCTCACCCCCGGCGGGGAGGCGGAGCTCCTCACCTTGGCCGGGGCGGTGGAGCGGGTCTCGGAGCACCCGCTGGCCCAGCCGATTGTGGCCGCCGCGGACCGGCTGGGTCTGGACGGGGTGGCCACCCAGGTAGAGGCCCTGCCCGGCCTGGGGGTGCGGGGCCATGTTCAGGGATGGTGGGTCTGGGTGGGCTCGCCCCGGCTCTTCCAGAGGGTGGCGGCCCTGCCCGAAAGGGTGGAGACGGAGCGGGCTCGTCTGGAGCAGGGGGGCACCACCGTGGTCCTGGTGGGCCGCTCGACGACCCCCGACGGGGCGGGGATGGAGCTCCTGGGCCTCATCGGGGTGGTGGATGAGGTTCGACCGGGCGCGGCCGAGGCGATCCAGCGCCTCCGGGCTGCGGGCGTGCAGGATGTGATCATGCTGACCGGCGACAACACCGCCGTCGCCCACGCCATCGCCGCCCAGGTGGGGCTCGATCAGGTTCGGGCGGAGCTCTTCCCCGAGGAGAAGCAGGCGGTCATCCGGGAGCTGAAGAGCCGGAAGCGGACGGCCATGGTGGGCGACGGGGTGAACGATGCCCCTGCCCTGGCGGCCGCCGACGTGGGCGTCGCCATGGGCGCGGCCGGGACGGACGTGGCCCTGGAGACGGCGGATGTGGTCCTCATGGGCGATCGGCTCGCAGGCCTGGTGGAGATGCACGCGCTGGCCCGCCACACCATGCGGCGGGTGCGGCAGAACCTGGCCATTGCCTTCGGGGTCATCGGCGTGCTGGTGCTTCTCACCCTCACGGCCGATCTGCCCCTGGCTTTGGGGGTCCTGGGCCACGAGGGCAGCACGGTCCTCGTCGCCCTCAACGGCCTGCGGATCCTGGGCTGGAAGGGCGAGGCCTGACCTCCCCGCCCGTCCCCTGACGGGGAGCGGAGCGCCGGGGCAGCCGGATGCGGAAGAGGCTGCCAGGACCCGCCGAAGCCAACTCCAGGGTCCCGCCGTGGGCTTCGATCAGCTGGCGGGCGATGGGCAGGCCGATGCCGGTCCCGTGGGGATCCAGCCGGGAGGCCTCCTGGCCCCGGTAGAAGCGCTCAAAGATGAAGGGCCGGTCCTCTGGGGGAATGCCTGGCCCGCTGTCCTCCACCTCCAGCCAGACGAAGGCGGCGTCTGCACCGCCGCGGAGGACGACCTCACCGCCCTGGGGCGTGTAGCGCACCGCGTTCTCCACGATGTTCCCCACCGCTTCGGCCAGGGCTTCGGGATCGCCTTCGACGGTCACCGGGGGCGGAAGGCTGACGTTTAAGCGCACCCCTGCCCCTTCCGCCATCAGGCGCCAGTCCTCAGCCGCCTGGGCCAGGAACTGGTCCCAGGCGATCCCTTCCAGTGCCAGCCCCAGCTCCAGCCGCTCAGCCCGGTTGAGCCGTCCCAGCTCATCGGCCAGCCGGTCGAGGCGAAGGACGGCCCGCTCCATCTGCTCCAAGGCCTCCTCGGGGGGCACCACCTGGTCGCGGAGGGCGGCCAGATACCCTTTCAGGGCGGCCAAGGGTGTGCGCAGCTGGTGGGCCACCGCCCCTTGGCTCTCGCGGCGGAGCCGTTCCAAGCGGTGGATCCGCCGGTTCATGGCATTGAGGCCCCGGGCCAGGCTCCGCACCTCGGCCGGTCCCTCTTCGGGCACCGGGTCGGGGAGGTGGCTGGGGAGGGCTCGGATCGCCTCGCTCATCCGTTCGATGGGGCGGCCGACGACTCGGGCGCCCACCCAGGACGCGGCGGCCGCGAGCCCGAGGGCGGCCAGAGCGGCCAGAAGGAGGGCGCGGTCGATCTCCTCCCGGAAGGCCACGTCCCGGGGCTGGAACACCCCTCGCACGCCCACCGGGCGGACTTCCACCTGACCGAGGGTCCCCGGCAGGGTCCGGGTCAGAGCCTCTCCTTCCACCCGAGCCAGGCGGGCGGCCCGCATCGGGCCCCAGCGGCCCAGCGGGCCCCGGGGTCCGCCCCCCAGGCTTGATGGGCTGCCCGTATCGAAGCGGATGGTCCCATCCGCATCAAGCCAGCGGATCCGGGTGGAGGTGACCCGGGAGAGGGCGAGGAGGTTTCGCGCCTGGCCGCCCCCCTGGAGGAGGAGCTCGGCGGCGGCTTCGGCGGTGGCTTCCACCTGGCCTGTGACAGCCTGGGTTCTGTACGCGTTGAAGGCCCGGTGGAGCGCATACCGGGTCCCTCCCCAGGCGAGCCCGACGGCCAGGGTGACGATGAGCAGGCTGTACAGGAGGAGCTGGCCCCGAAGGCCAGCCCTTTTCCAACGGCGACCCACCCCACGCACCTCCCTGAGGAGAAACGGCCGGGACCTTACCGGCCCCGGCCCATCCTGCCTCCCCATCCGGGGCCAGGGTGGCCCCACCGAGGGTGGGCGCCCGGAGCCCGCCCCGGCCTCAGGCAGGGCCAGGGGCCCCAGCGCCCCACGGCCTCCTTCCAGGCCGTGATCCGCTGGATCCGGGCTTCGCCCACCGCTTCGGGGATCAACCCCAACTGAACCAGCTGGCGCAGGTACGCCACCCGGGCCTCCAAGACATCGTTCCAAGCATCCTGAAGGGTGGCCCGTTCCTCGTCGGTCAAGCTCGTCCACCGCTCAAGAAGGGCTGCGCCCCTGGCCCGGCCGGGGAGCCCATCCGCCGCCGGGAGGTCCGCCTGGGCCCCCAGGATCGGGGAGGCGACCGACAAGGCTCCGACCAGGACCACCGCCCCCAGCAGAACGCGAAGACGGACGTTCACCGTCGTTCCCTCCTTGCCACCGTGGGCAGGCGCCCGCGGGCCCGCCTCTGATCTGCTTCGAGGATAGCGGAACGGATCTTAAGGAAAGATGAAGGTCTCGCCGTCGGAGGGAGGCTTGGGGGGGCCATCATCGGCATCCAGGCGGTAGCCCACGCCATGGACCGTCTTGATGTACCGGGGACGGGAAGGCTCGGGCTCAATCTTCTGGCGCAGGCGGTGAATGTGGACCGAAAGGGCCGTGGAGTCGGCCCATCCCTGGAAGAGGGCCTGAACCAGGACACTACGGGGCACCGCTTGACCCGACCGTTCCAGGAGGATCTCCAGCAGCCGGAACTCGGTGGGGGTCAGGAAGACCTCCTCGCCGTTCACCCAGGCCCGTCGGGCGCTGGGATCGACTCGGAAAGGGCCCCGGTTGAGGGGGGGCGGGTAGCCCCACTCACCGTGGGCACGGCGCAGGAGGGCCTCCACCCGGGCCACCAGCTCCCGCGGCAGAAAGGGTTTGACCACGTAATCATCCGCCCCCAGGCGGAAGCCGGCCACCCGGTCATCCTCACTCTCCTTGGCCGTGAGCATCAGGATGGGCACGGCCGACCGGGCCCGGATCTGTCGGCAGACCTCCTCACCGCTCATGCCGGGCAGCATCAGGTCCAGGATCAGCGCATCGGGCTTCTCCTGCTCCCACAAGGCGAGGGCTTCCTCGCCGGTCTCGGCCCGCAGGACGGTGTGGCCTGCCTGGATCAAGTAGGCTTCCACCAACCGGGCGAGGGCGTAGTCGTCTTCCACAACGAGAATCTTGGCCATGGCATCGTCCTTGGAGGTCCCGGTTCGGAGGGGCGATCCACCTTCCGCCCTTCCAGGGTAGTCCACCGCTCCCTGGGGTGCAAGAGCGCCCCCGTCGCTGGCCTGGCGGCTTTGTGAGACCCTATGCTATAATGATGCGGTGCATGGGGAGGATCCTAGGGCCAGAGGGCCGGGGGTGATGCTTGTGGCGCAATCAATGGCGACTCGGCTCGGTGAGGGGCGGAAGGCCCAAATCATCACCTTCGGGTGCCAGATGAACGAGCGGGATGCCGAGACCATGCGGGGCCTTCTGGTCCACATGGGCTACACCATGACCGACAGGACAGACGAGGCGGACCTAATCCTCTTCAACACCTGCTCCGTGCGGGAGAATCCCGAGCGGAAGGTGTACGGCCGGGTCGGCCTCCTCAAGGAGCTGAAGGCCAAGAAGCCCTGGCTCAAGATCGGCATTTGCGGCTGCATGCCCCAGCAGCGGGCGGAGCGCCAGCGGATCGCGGAGACCCTGCCCCACGTGGACCTGGTCTTCGGCACCATGAACATCCACCAGCTGCCTGAGCTTCTCCAGCGGGTGGAGGCGGGCGAGCGGGTGATCGAGGTCTGGCATGAGGAAGGCGACGTGGTGGAGGGCCTTCCCGTCCAGCGGCTCAACCCCTTTAAGGCGTTCGTTACCGTCATCTACGGGTGCAACGAGCACTGCACCTACTGCATCGTCCCCACCACCCGGGGGCGGGAGCGGAGCCGGCGCCCGGAGGCGATCCTGGCCGAGATCCGGGAGCTGGCCGCCCAGGGGTACCGGGAGGTCACCCTCCTGGGCCAGACCGTCGACGCCTACGGTAACGACCTGGGCGATGTGGACTTTGCCGGCCTCCTCTACCAGGTCAACCGGGTCCGGGGGATCGGGCGGATCCGCTTCACCACCTCCCACCCCAAGCACATCACCCCCAGGCTGATCCGGGCCTTGGCCGAGAACGAGAAGGTGTGCGAGCACCTCCACCTGCCCGTCCAGGCCGGGAGCAACCGGACCCTGAAGCGGATGGGCCGCCAGTACACCCGGGAGCAGTACCTGGAGCTGGTCGCCCGGATCCGGGAGGCGGTGCCGGGGATCGCCATCACCACCGACCTGATCGTCGGCTTCCCCGGCGAGACCGAGGAGGACTTCCAGGAGACCCTGCGCCTGGTGGAGGAGGTCCGCTTCGACGGCGCCTTTACCTTCATCTACTCGCCCCGGATCGGCACCCCCGCCACCCGCTTCCCCATGGAGCAGTGGGTGCCCGAGGACGTGGCCAAGGACCGGATCTACCGCCTCATCGATCTGCAGAACCGGATCACCCTGGAGCGGAATCAGGCGCTGGTCGGCCAGGAGATGGAGGTCCTGGTGGAGGAGGAGTCCCCAAAGGAGCCGGGCAAGCTCGTCGGCCGGACCCGGACCAACAAGATTGTGGTCTTCCCGGGCGACCCCTCCCTGGTGGGCCAGTTCGCCTGGGTCACGGTGACGGGGGCCCAGACCTTCACCCTGGAAGGGGTGTTGACCCACTCGAGGGTGGCTGCCGCCGTCTGACCGCCCGCTCCGGGGCCAACCCGCTGCCAGTCGATCGGAGGGTCACCCGTGGCTGAACCGACACCACTCTTCCGCCAGTACGAGGCCATCAAAGCCGAGTACCCCGATTGCATCCTGATGTTCCGCCTGGGTGACTTCTACGAGATGTTTGGCGAGGACGCGGAGATCGCCTCCCGGGTCCTGGAGATCGTCCTCACCTCCCGGGACCGGGGCGGAGGCGAGCGGATCCCCATGTGCGGCGTCCCCTACCACGCGGTGGAGGGGTACCTCCAGAAGCTGGTGGAAGCGGGCTACAAGGTGGCCGTCTGTGACCAGGTGGAGGGCCGGTCCCCGGGCCGCGGGGTGATGCACCGGGAGGTCACCCGGGTGGTGACGCCCGGCACCCTGGTCGAGGGCTCCCTCGAGCGGAAAGAGAACCACTACCTGGTCGCGGTCTCCAGGCACGGCCGGGGCCGTTCCCTCATCCTCGGCCTGGCCAGCCTGGACGTCTCCACCGGCGACTTTCGGGCCACCCAGCTGGTGGGGGAGGAGGCGGAAAGCGCCCTCCTCGACGAGCTGGCCCGGCTGGAGCCCGCGGAGTGCCTCATCCCGCCCGCCCTTGAGGGCGACCCCCACTTGACCGCGTTCTTCGACGGCCGTCCCGGCGCGCTCACCCTCCTGGACGAGCGCTCCTTCCGGCCCGAGTCCGGCCGGGAACGGCTCCTGGAGCACTTTGGCGTCACCTCGCTGGAGGCTTTCGGCTTGGAGGAGTGGCCCGCCGCGGTGGCCGCCGCTGGAGCCGCCCTCCAGTATGCGCAGGAGACTCAGAAGATCAGCCTGAGCCACGTCACCGGCGTGCGGGTGTACACCCCCGAGGCGGGGCTGATCCTGGACCGGGAGTGCCGGCGGGCTCTGGAGCTGGTCCACAACCTCCGGGACGGGGGCCGGCGGGGCACCCTCCTGGAGGTGCTGGACCAGACGGTGACCGCCATGGGCGGCCGGCTGCTGCGCCGGTGGATCCTGGAGCCCCTGCGGGACCGCCAGGCCATCGAGGCCAGGCTGGACGGGGTGGAGGCCCTGGTCCAGGATCCGGAGCGGCTCTACGAGCTCCGGACCCAGCTGGACGGGGTGCACGACCTGGAGCGGCTGGCCGGACGGATCGCCTACGGCACGGCCAACGCCCGGGACTTGGTGGCCCTCGCCCGATCCCTGGCCCGCCTGCCCCGGATCTGGGAGCTGGCCGCCAGCCTCCCCGGGAGCCAGGAGCCGGGCGGGACCGGGGCGGTGGATCTGGACCGGCTGGAGCTGCTCCGGGAGACCATCGACGCGGCCTTGGTGGACGACCCCCCGGTGACGGTCCGGGAAGGGAGCCTGATCCGCCCTGGCTACTCCCCGGAGGTGGACCGGCTGCGGGACCTGCGCGCGGGGGGCAAGCGCTTCATCCAGGAGTTGGAGCAGCGGGAGCGGGAGCGGACAGGGATCAAGTCCCTGAAAGTGGGCTTCAACAAGGTGTTCGGGTACTACATTGAGGTGACCAAGCCCAACCTGAACCTGGTGCCCGAGGAGTACCAGCGGCGCCAGACCCTGGCCAACGCGGAGCGGTTCATCACCCCGGAGCTGAAGGAGCACGAGAGCCAAGTCCTGGGCGCGGAAGAGCGGCTGGTGGAGCTGGAGTACGAGCTCTTTGTCCAGCTCCGGGACCGGGCCGCCCAGGAGGTGGCCACCCTTCAGGCGGCGGCCCGCCGGGTGGCCCGGCTGGATGCCCTAGCCTCCCTGGCGGAAGTGGCCCGGCAGCGGGGCTATGTGCGGCCCCGCATCACCACCCGGGGGCGGATCTGGATCGAGGCCGGCCGCCACCCGGTGGTGGAGGCCCAGCCGGGGCAGGAGGCCTTCGTGCCCAACGACTGCGAGCTGGACGACGACCGGCGGCTGTTGATCATCACCGGCCCCAACATGGCCGGGAAGTCCACCTACCTCCGCCAGGTGGCCCTCATCGTCCTCATGGCCCAGATGGGGAGCTTTGTTCCCGCGAAGGCGGCGGAGATCGGTCTGGTGGACCGGATCTTCACCCGGGTGGGGGCTTCCGACGATCTGGCGGGGGGCCGTTCCACCTTCATGGTGGAGATGACGGAGGCGGCCCGGATCGCCCGCCTGGCCACCCAGCGGAGCCTGGTGGTGGTGGACGAGCTGGGGCGGGGGACCAGCACCTACGACGGCCTGGCCCTGGCCCAAGCCTTCGCCGAGTACCTCCACGACCGGATCGGCTGCCGGACCCTCATGTCCACCCACTACCACGAGCTGACCGCCCTTGAGGGCCGGCTGCCGGCCGCGTACAACCTCCACGTGGCCGTCCGGGAGGACCGGGGCCGGGTGGTCTTCCTCCGGCAGGTCCGCCCCGGCGGGACGGACCGGAGCTACGGGGTGAACGTGGCCCGGATGGCGGGGATGCCCCCAGAGATCATCCAGCGGGCCCGCCAGCTCCTCAAGCACCTGGCGGCCCATGCGCCCACGCCGGCGGTGGAGCAGCTCGCCTTCTTCGAGGCGGCGACGGCCCACGACGGCGCCCCTGAGGTGGACGAGCATGCCCTGGCGGCCCTGCGGCGCCTGGAGGAGCTCCAAGTGGAGAGCATGACCCCGCTGGAGGCCATTCAGGAGCTGGACCGGCTGAAGCGGCTGGTCCTGAGGGGGCGGCAAGGCTGATGGGGCCCGTCATCAGGCGGCTGGACGACCAGCTGGTCAACCGGATCGCCGCCGGCGAGGTGGTGGAGCGGCCCGCCTCGGTGGTGAAGGAGCTGGTGGAGAACGCCCTGGACGCCGGAGCCCGCCGGATCCGGGTGGAGCTGGAGGAGGGGGGCAAGACCCGGATCCGGGTCTTGGACGACGGGATGGGGGTGCCTGCGGACCAGCTCCCTCTGGTCTTCGAACGGCATGCCACCAGCAAGATTCACCGGCCTGAGGATCTGGACGCCATCACCAGCTTGGGCTTTCGCGGGGAAGCCTTGCCCAGCATTGGGGCCGTGGCTCGGGTCCGCTTCCGCTCCCGGCCCCGGGGGACCGCGGAAGGGGCGGTCATCACCTGGGAGGGCGGCCGGTTTCAGGCTCTCGCCCCCGCTGGCGGGCCTGAGGGGACGGAGGTGGAGGTCCGGGACCTCTTCTTCAACACCCCCGCCCGCCTCCGGTTCCTGAAGACGACGGCCACCGAACGGCGCCGGGCGGTGGCGGTGGTGACCGAGATGGCCCTGGCCTACCCGGAGGTTGCGTTCGAGCTCTGGGTGGAGGGGCGGGAGAGCCTGCGAACGTCAGGGGACGGGGATCCTCGGGAGGCGGTGGCGGCCGTCTTCGGCCGGGAGAGGGCCCGGCGCCTGATCGAGCTGGAGGCGGACGGGGCGGGCATCACCCTCTCGGGTTTCCTGGGCCCGCCCGACATGGCCCGCCGGGACCGGAGCGGCCAGCACCTCTTCATCAACCGGCGGTGGGTGCACAGCTCGCCTCTGGGCGCGGCGGTGGAGCGGGGCTATGAGGGCCTGCTCATGACCCGGCAGTACCCCGTCTTCATTCTCCACGTGGGCCTGGACCCGGCGGAGGTGGACGTCAACGTCCACCCGGCCAAGACCGAGGTGCGGCTTCGCCGGGAGCGGGAGCTCTTCGGCCTGGTGGTCCGGGCGGTCCGGGAGCGGCTGGCGGGCGCCAACCTGGGCCGGCGGCTGGTGCGGGTGGAATGGGAGGGAGAGGCCGGGGCCGGGCAGGGCCTGGACGGGGGCCGTCCCGATCGGGCGAGCCTCTACGAGACGGGGCGGCTCTTCCCCGGCGAGGTGCGGGACGTCGCTCCCGCCGTGGGGGCGACGGAGGGCTGGAGACGGGCCGCCCCGGGCCCCGAGGTGGCCGCGGCGGCCGGGGTGGACGAGGTTGCTCTGCCGGCGACGCTCGCCGTGCCGGAGCCCGGGGGGGAGCGGGAGGCGGGAGCGGCTGGGGCGGGGAAGGAGCTGCCGCCCGATGAGACCCAGGCCTTCCGCCGCCTGCTCCGCACCTGCCGGGTGTTGGGCCAGCTGGGGCGGACCTACCTGGTGGCCGAGGCGGACGACGGGCTCTGGCTGATCGACCAGCACGCGGCCCACGAGCGGATCCTCTTCGACCGCCTCCGGCGAGCGGGTTCTGAGCCGCCGGTGCAGCAGCCTCTCCTGGTGCCCATCCCCTTGGAGCTGGGGCCGGAACGCTTCGAGCTCTTCTGGGAGAGCCGGGAGGAACTGGCCCAGCTGGGCTTCGGCCTGGAACCCTTCGGCCGCCACAGCCTGCGGGTGACGGCCCTGCCCGTCCACCTGGCCGGTCTCGCCGACGGCGGCCGCCTGGAGGCGGCGGTGGATGAGCTCCTGGAGCTGTGGCAGCGGGAAGGCCGGCGCCAGCCCGACCGGGTTCTGGCCTTGCTCGCCTGCAAGGCGGCGGTGAAGGCGGGGGATGCCCTCACCCAAGAGCAGATGGACCGGCTCCTGCAGGACCTGGCTGCCACCGACGTCCCCTTCACCTGCCCCCACGGCCGGCCGACGGCCCTCTCCCATCCCTGGAGCGATCTGGAAAGGAGGTTCGGGCGAAGAGGGTGAGCATGGAAGCAACGGCAGAGGCCAAGGTCGCCTGGCGGAGCTGTGTCACCACCTCCCGTCAGGCCCGGTCCCAAGAGGAGGAGGTCGCCCGGGCCCTGGCCGCGGAGCTGGGGGTGCCCTTCGAACCTCGCCGGCAGAGCCTGGACCACTGGCTCGCCGGCGGCCAGTATGAGGCGGTCCTGGTGGTCAACCGAGAGCACCTGACCCTCTGGGTCGCTCGGGCGGGGCGGCAGCCGGAGCGGCTCTTCTTCCACCCCAGCACCTCCGTCCAGAGGGTGAAGGGCCTGCTCCGGGGCGGCTCGGACCCCATGGTGCGGGCCATGGGCCTGGAGCCGGGGATGAGCGTCTTGGACGCGACGGTGGGGGTTGGCTCCGATGCCATCGTCGCCTCCTTCGTGGTGGGCCCCCAGGGACGGGTGGTGGGGCTGGAGTCGGTCCGGGAGCTGGCCGCGCTGACCCGGTGGGGGATGGCCCACTACCAGGGACCCATCCCGGCGGTGGAGGAGGCGATGCGGCGGATTGAGATCCTCCACACGGACCACGGCTCTTTCCTGGCCCAGGCGGAGGCCAAGAGCTTCGACGTCATCTACTTCGACCCCATGTTCCGGGACCCGGTGGCCCAGTCGGCCCCCATGGCCCCTTGGCGGCTCCTGGCCGATCCCCGACCGGTCACCCCGGAGGTGATCGCCCAGGCCCGGCGGGTCGCCCGGCGGCGGGTGGTGCTCAAGGAGCGCAAGGGGAGCCCCGTGTTCGAGGAGCTGGGCGCCCAGCACGTGGAAGGGCGGCGCTCGGGCCGGGTCGCCTACGGTATCTGGGAGGCCCTGCCGTGATGGGCGCCCCCCTGCTGGTGGTGGTGGGACCGACCGCGGTGGGCAAGACCGCGGTCCTCCTGGAGCTGGCCCCCCGGCTCGACGGGGAGGTGGTCTCGGCCGACTCCATGCAGGTCTACCGGGGGCTGGATGTGGGCACGGCCAAGCCGTCCCCCGCGGAGCGCCAGCGGGTCCCCCACCACCTCATCGACGTGGCCGATCCGGGGGAGCGGTTTACGGTGGCCCGGTACCAGCGCCTGGCCCGACAGGCCATCGCGGAGATCCACCGGCGGGGGAAGCTGCCCATCCTGAGCGGCGGCACAGGCCTCTACATCCAGGCGGTCCTGGAGCCGCTCCTCTTCCCCGATGAGGGGGAGGACTTGGAACTCCGAGCCCGGCTGGCCCGGGAAGCGGAGGAGCAGGGGCCCGAGGCCCTGTACCGCCGGCTGGCCCAGGTGGATCCGGAGGCCGCCCAGCGGCTTGCCCCCCGGGACTTGCGCCGGGTGATCCGGGCCCTGGAGGTGTACGAGCGGACCGGGCGGCCCATCACTGAGCTGCAGCGGGAGGCCCGGCAGCAGGCGGCCCCGGCCTACCGGACCCTCAAGATCGGCCTCACCCGCCCCCGCCCGAAGCTGTACGCCCGGATTGAGGCCCGGGTGGACCAGCAGCTGGCCAACGGGCTCGTGGACGAGGCCCGGCGGCTCCTGGAGCGGGTCCGGGCGGCAGGAGCCAGCCGGGCGGGGGAGAAGACTGCCCTGCAGGCGCTGGCCTACAAAGAGCTCTTCCCCTACCTGGAGGGGCAGGAGAGCCTGGAGCAGGCGGTGGAGCGCCTGAAGCGGGCCACCCGCCGCTACGCCAAGCGTCAACTCACCTGGTTTCGACGGGATCCCGAGATCCACTGGATCGACCTGGAGGCGTACCCCGATCCGGCTCGGGCCGCCGAGGTCCTCGAGAGGCTTGTGCGGGATCGGCTCTTGGGATCGGATCATCACCAATCGGGAGGCGACCGCGATGGCTCCTACCACCGCTCACCCTCATGACCCGTCCTGCATCTTCTGCCAGATCGTCCGGGGTGAGGCCCCGGCCAGCATCGCCTACGAGGATGAGCAGGCCCTGGCCTTCATGGACATCAACCCCCTCTCCCGGGGCCACCTGCTGGTCATCCCTCGGATGCACGCGCCCGACCTGTTCGCCCTGCCCGACCGGGTGGCGGGCCACCTCTTCGTGGTGGCCCGGCGGATGGCCCTGGCCCTTCGGGAGAGCCACCGGCCCGACGGCATCAGCGTGGTCCAGTCCAACGGCCGGGCCGCCGGGCAGGTCGTCTTCCACCTCCACATCCACCTGATCCCTCGCCGGCTGGAAGGGGGCGGGCCCCAGCTCAGCTGGAACCGGCTCGACCCGCGGCCCACCCGGGCCGAGCTGGATGAGGACGCCCGGCGCATCCGGGAAGCGGCCGCCGGGCTCCCGCCCAGCCAGTTTCCCTGACCCGCCCTGGGCGTCCGCACCTCTCCGGAGGCACCCCCGCATAGGATAGGAGGGCCAAAGACCACGGGACGGGGGTGCGACCGTGGCCCACTCCCACCACCCCGAGAGCTGGGAGGAGCTCTTGGCGCGCCTGGCCCGGGGGGAGCTGGCCTCCCACCAGGTGCTGGCCGCCTGGCAGGAGCGCCACCTCCCCACCGCGGGGGAGCCCCGGCGCGAGGAGCGGCAGGCGGAGACCAGCAGCGGTGACCCCGCCTTGGTGGAGGGCGCCCTCCAGGAGCTCCGGAAGCTGACGGGCTTGCGGGAGGTGGCCGAGCTGGCCCGGGAGATGGCGGCCCTGGTGGAGGTCCAGCGGCGACGGCGGGCCCATGGCCTGCGGGTGGAGCCGCTGGTCTTCCACATGGTCTTTACAGGCAACCCGGGCACGGGGAAGACCACCGTCGCCCGCATCCTGGGCCGGCTCTTTAAGGGTTTGGGTGTGTTGCCCCAGGGCCACCTGGTGGAGGTGGAGCGGGCCGACTTGGTGGGCGAGTACATCGGCCACACCGCCCAGAAGACCCGGGAGCAGCTGAAGAAGGCCATGGGCGGGATCCTTTTCGTGGACGAGGCCTACGCCCTGGCCCGAGGCGGCGAGAAAGACTTTGGCAAAGAGGCCGTCGACACGCTGGTGAAGGCGATGGAGGACCATCGCGACCAGCTGGTCCTCATCCTGGCCGGGTACCGGGCGGAGATGGAGGCTTTCCTGCGAATGAACCCAGGCCTCCGCTCCCGCTTCCCCATCCAGATCGACTTCCCCGACTACACCACCGGAGAGCTCCTGGAGATCGCCCAGCAGATGGCGGCGGAGCGCCAGTACCGGCTGGCCCCCAGCGTCCCCCGCCGGCTGGCCCGCCTGCTGGAAGAGCGGCGTCTGGTGCGGGGCCCCACCTTCGGCAACGCCCGGGAGGTCCGGAACCTCCTGGAGGCGGCCATCCGGCGCCAGGCTGTCCGCCTGGTCCGGCAGGAGCGAACCTCCCGGGAGGACCTGATGCTCCTCACCGCCGAGGACTTCCTGGAGGGGTCCGGGTGACCCGGTGCCTGGTGCTGGGCAAGCCCAACGTGGGGAAGACCCTCTTCAGCCTCCGTTTCGCCTTCTTCCTGGGTGCTGAGGCGGTCCGCCTGGCCAGGGCCGGAGAGGAGGCCCACTGGACCTCGGTGGAGGCGGCGGTGCGGGAGCTGGTCAGCGATCGTCCCCACCAGACCCTGGAGCTGCAGCGCCTCAGCCTGGAAATCCGGGGCCGGAAAGGGACCCGGCGCTTGGAGCTGGTGGACACCGGGGGCCTGACCGACGAGATCCCCCCAGCCCCTGAGGTCCGTCAGGTGCAGGTGGAGACCCTGGGTCTCCTCTTGAAGGGTGGGCTCCTCCTCCACATGGTGGACGCCTCCGCCGTGGGCCGGCCCGGCCTGCCCGAGGCGCCGGGGGAGGTGGACCTCCAGCTCTACCACCTGGGCCGGGCCCGGGGCGGGTACCTGCTCCTGGCCAACAAGATGGACCGGGAAGGGGCGGCCGACGGCCTGCGGGAGGCCCGGCGCCGCTTTCCGGGGGTCCCCCTCATTCCCATATCCGCCCGGACGGGCCTGGGCTTCAAGGAGGTGAAGCGCCATCTTCGGCGCCATCTCTGAGGGCTGGGAAGCTCTCCGGGTCCAGGCCTGGGGGGAGATGAGCCTGGGCTGGGGCGGCTGGCTGGCCGCGGTGGCGGGGCTGGTCCTGACGGGCTTGGCCGTCCGGCTGGTGGACGACGCCCTCGACCAAGAGGAGGATGCAGCGGCTCAGGTGCCCAACCTGGCCGCCGCGTTGGGCCCGGGGAGCCTCGCCTATGCGGGGGCGAGCCTGGCTCTGGCCGCCCTCCTCCTTCCCCAGCACGGCCCGGCCCTCTTCCTCGCAGCCTACGCCTGGGGCATGGCCGGTGCCTTGACCGAGCGGCTCCCCAGCCGGCTGCCCGGCTGGCTGGAGAGCATCGGGGCGGTCGCCCTCCTCCTGCTCCTGGTGCCGGGGGGCGTTGGGCTCTGGGCCCTCCTGCTCATGGGGGCCTTCCAGGCCGCCGATTGGGCCGTGGATGGCGCCCCTGGCCCAGTCCGTTCAGGAGGAGGTCGGCTCGCCGGAGGCCTGGCGGGGCGGCTGGGGGCGCGCGTCTGGCCCGCTCTCGCCCTGGGACTGGGGTTGCCCGCTCTAAGCCTTGCCCCGGGGCTCACGGTGGCGGCCGTGGGCGCGGGCGCTTTTCTGGAGCTGGCCGTCAAGGGGCGGGGAAGGGGGAGGGCCCGTGGCTGAGGGATTCCTGCTGGCAGGGTGTCTCCTCCTGGGGCTGGCGGTGGGTTTCTGGCTGGGGGGCCAGGTGGGCGCGGCCTGGGGGCTCCGGGTGGGGCAGGCGGCCGCCCCGCTCCAGCTCCGGCGGGAGGGCCTGGAGACGGGACGATGCCCCCTCTGCGGCCGTGGGGCCCCGGGCCTGGAGGGGGCGCCGCCCGGCGCTCCGGAGCCTGCGGGGCCCGCCGTGGGTGAAGCCCTGCCTCCCGGGCTCCATCCTTTCCCCCCGGAGAGGAGGATTCGGCCCCGGTGCGGCGAAGAACGGGGGCAAGTCGGCTCGGCGGGCGAGGGGGCCAGGTGGGCTGAGCTCCTCCTTCCGCCGGGCGAGCTAAGTTGAGCCAAGTTGAGCAGAGCCGAGCCAGAGCCGAGACCCGTCCGTTCTCGTCCACGTTCCTCCTACGGTCTCAGCGGGTCCTGACACCCGCCCTTTCTCTGGCACGGCGCGAAGGGAGCGCCGCTGCATGCCTTACCCATCAGTGGGTGTTCTGCCCACGGTCTGGCCTGACCTGGCCGCCTTTCGCAGCCTGGCCGCGCAGTACAACCTCATCCCCATCTGCCGGCTGGAGCTGGGCGACATCCAGACGCCCGTGGGCCTGCTCCTCCGTTTCCGGACCGCTCCCCGGCTCTTCCTCCTGGAGAGCGCGGAGGGGAATGAGCAGGTCGGCCGGTACTCCTTTCTCGGCCCCGGGGGGAGCGAGTGGCTCGAAGCCCGGGGAGGTGGGCTCTTCCGCTGCCGGGAGGGGAGCGCGGAGCTCCTCAGCCGGGGGGATCCCCTGGAAGGGATCCGGGCCTGGCTTCGCCAGTTCCGCCCAGCTCCTCTGCCGGGCCTTCCGCCCTTCTCCGGCGGCTTGGTGGGGTGGTTCGGCTACGACCTGGCCCGACCCTGGGTGGGGCTCCAACCCCGCCCCGATGGGGCCACCCCCCACCTCCGGCTGATGGTGGCCGACCGCCTCCTGGCGTTCGACCACTTCCACCGGACCTTGCTTGGAGTGGTCCACATCCACCTCCGTCCCGGCGACGATCCCGACCGGCGCTATGGGGAGGGGCTGGCCCTCCTGGAAGAGCTTCTGAACGGGTCCCAAGGGCCGTCCCCGGGCGACGGGCCTCCAATCCTCCCGCAGCCCACCGCCCCCGAGAGCGCCCCGGTCCAGCCTCTGGCGGCTGGGGGATCTGGGCTTCTCCCCGAGGGCTGGGCGGGCAACCTGGACCAGGGAGCCTTTGAGGCGGCGGTCCGGCAGGCCCAAGCGGCCATCGGCACCGGTGAGGTCGCCCAAGTGGTCCTCAGCCAAGCGTTCCGCCGGCCCCTCCGCACGGATCCGCTCCACGTCTACCGGATCCTCCGCTCCCTGAACCCATCCCCCTACCTCTTCTACCTCCGGGTGAATGAGGAGACCCTTCTGGGCTCGTCTCCCGAGATGATGGCCCGGCTCCGGGGCGATGTGGCCGAGGTGCGGCCCATCGCCGGGACCCGCCCCCGGGGGCGGGACGATGAGGAGGACCGGCGCCTCGAAGAGGAGCTCCTGGCCGACGCCAAGGAGGAGGCGGAGCATGCCATGCTGGTCGATCTGGGCCGGCAGGAGCTGGCGGAGGTGGCCCAGCCGGGGTCCATCCAGGTGGGCCGGTTGAAGGCGGTGGAGCGCTTCTCCCACGTCATGCACCTGGTTTCCGCGCTCGTCGCCCGCCTGCGCCCCGGTCTCGACGGCCTCCACCTGCTGCGGGCCGTCTTTCCAGCGGGGACGGTCACGGGGGTGCCCAAAGCCCGGGCCATGCAGCTCATCGACCGGCTGGAACCGGAGCCCCGGGGCCTCTACGCCGGCGCGGTGGGCTACCTGGACTTCCGCGGCAACGTGGACAGCTGCATTGCCATCCGCTCCCTCCACGTGGCCCACGGGGTGGCCCGGGTCCAGGTGGGGGCGGGGATCGTGGCCCAGTCGGACCCGGCGCGGGAGTACCAGGAGACCCTCAACAAAGCCCGGGCCCTCTTCGCGGCCGTCGCCCAGGCCGAGGGGGAGGGGAACGGCGCCGCCCCGCCCGGGGCGGCTGGGGTGGCCAAGGGTCCTGCGGCTCGGCAGGGTGAGAGGTGATCCATGTGATCCGGGAAGCCATCGGCCGCCTGCTGGCCGGGGAGGCTCTGGCTGAAGATGAGGCGGCCCAGGTGATGGAAGAGATCATGGCGGGCCAGGCCGAGGAGGCCCAGATCGCCGCCTATCTGGTGGCCCTCCGTCTCCGGGGGGAGACGGTGGAGGTGATCGCCGGCTCGGCCCGGGCCATGCGGGCCCACGCGCTCCGGGTGGAGGCCCGGGTGGAGCCCCTGGTGGACACCTGTGGCACCGGGGGTGACGGCGCAGGGACCATCAACATCTCCACCGCCGCCGCCTTGGTGGCCGCGGGCGCGGGCGTGGCTGTGGCCAAGCATGGGAACCGGGGGGTTTCCAGCCCTTCGGGCAGCGCCGATGTGCTGGAGGCCCTGGGGGTGCGGGTCGATCTGGAGCCCGACCAGGTCCGCCGGTGCATCGAGGAGGCGGGGATCGGCTTCCTCTTCGCCCCCCGCTACCATCCTGGCATGCGCTTCGCCGGCCCAACCCGGCGGGCCCTGGGGATCCGGACCTTGTTCAATGTCTTGGGGCCCCTGGCCAACCCCGCCGGCGCCGACCGCCAGGTGACGGGGGTCTACGCCTTGGAGTGGGTGGAGCCCCTGGCGCAGGTGCTGGACCGGCTGGGCTGCCGGGAGGCGATGGTGGTCCACGGCCTGGACGGGGTGGATGAGCTGAGCATCTCCGGGCCCACCCAGGTGGTTCACCTGCGGGAAGGGCGCCTCCGCCCCTTCCGGGTGGAGCCCGAAGATGTGGGGTTGAAACGCTACCCCCGGGAGGCGGTGCGGGGCGGAAGCCCCCAGGAGAACGCGCGCCGGATCGAGGCAGCTCTGGAGGGGGAGCGGGGCGCGGTCCGGGACGTGATGCTCCTCAACGCCGCAGCCGCCTTGGTGGTGGCCGGTCAGGCCGAGGACCTGCGGGAGGGGGTGGCCCGGGCGGCGGAAGCCGTCGACTCGGGCGCTGCCCGAGACCGGCTGGAGCGCCTCCGCCGCCTGGCCGGCGCGCCGGAGGCGGTCGCATGAGCTTCCTGAGCGAGGTCCGGGCCCGCAAGGAGCAGGAGGTGGCCCGCTGGCAGGCCCGGGTTCCCATGGCGCGGTTGGAGGCCCGGGCCCGGAAGATGCCCCAGCCCCGCTCCTTGGCCGGCGCCCTCCAGGCTGCGGCCCCCCTGGCCATCATCGCGGAGCTGAAGCAGGCCTCGCCTTCCGCCGGGTGGATCGGCCGCCAGCCCAACCCGGTTGAGGTGGCCCGCCGGTACCAGGCCGCGGGGGCGGCCGCCCTCTCGGTTCTGACGGACCGGACCTCCTTCAGGGGGAGCCTGGCCCGGCTCCGGCAGGTGCGGGAGCACGTGGACCGGCCCGTCCTCAGGAAGGATTTCCTCATCCACCCCTACCAGATCGTCCAGGCACGGGCCGCGGGCGCCGACGCCGTCCTGCTCATCGTCGCCCTGTTGGGCGATGAGGACCTGGACGAGCTCCTCACCCTCACCCGGCGCCTGGGCATGGAGGCTCTGGTCGAGGTCCATGAGGAGGCGGAGCTGGACCGGGCGCTGGCTGCCGGCGCTCGGGTGGTGGGGGTGAACAACCGGGACCTGGACCGGCTGGAGACCTCCCTCGCCACCGGGGAACGCCTCCTCCCCCGGATCCCCCCGGGGGTGGTGGCGGTGGCCGAAAGCGGCCTCAAAGGCCCCGAGGATGTGGCCCGCATGGTCCGGGCCGGGGCCCGGGCGGTCTTGGTGGGCGAGGCCCTCACCCGCCACCCCAATCCGGAGGCCCTGATCCAGGCCTTCTTGGGGGTGGGCGCCGGTGCTGGTTAAGCTCTGCGGTCTCCGCCGGGCGGCGGAGGTCCGACGGGCCGCCGAGCTGGGCGCCTGGGCGTGCGGTTTTGTCTTCCACCGGCCCAGCCCCCGCTGCGTGACGCCCGAGGCGGCCGCCGCGCTGGGCCGGGAGGCGGGCTCCCTGCTCCGGGTGGGGGTCTTTGTGGAGCAGGATCTGGACCAGATCCGGCGGGTGGCCGAGGCAGCAGGGTTGGACGGCGTGCAGCTCCACCGGGCGTGGACGGGATGGGAGGTGGCCCGCCTCCGGCAGGAGGGGCTGACGGTCATCGGGCTGCTCCGGCCCCAGTGGCTCGAGGGGGTGGCCGGCCTTGGGGAGGGCGAGCGGCCCCACTACTTCCTCTTCGAGCCCCCGGCGGGTGGCTTGGGGGGAACGGGGAGGCGGCGGGATTGGCGCGGCTGGGCCCAGCGCCTGGCGCACCGGCCCTTACCCCGGCCCTTCCTGGTGGCCGGGGGGTTGGATGAAGCCTCCCTGAAGGATGCGGTGGAGGCAATGGCCCCCGACGGCGTCGATGTCTCCAGCGGCATCGAGCGCCGTCCCGGGGTGAAGGATCTGGAACGGATGGGAGCCTTTCTGGAGAGGGTGGGGGAGATCCATGCAGCACGGCATCACCGAGAACGTCGAGCATGAGGGGCTCTTGGCGGCGGTCCAGCAGGCGCTGACGACCGGGGAGACCCCCGATGCGGGGGGCCATTACGGGAGTTTCGGGGGCCGGTTCGTTCCTGAGACCCTCTTCCCGGCCCTGGTGGAGCTGGAGGCCGCCTTCCGGGAGGCTGTCGAGGATCCCGCCTTTCACCGGGAGCTGGCCGGGCTCCTGGCCGCCTATGTGGGCCGGCCCACGCCGGTAACGGAAGCGAGGCGGCTCAGCCAGGCGGTCGGCGGCGCCCGGATCCTCCTCAAACGGGAAGACCTGAACCACACCGGGGCCCACAAGATCAACAACGCCCTGGGCCAGGCCCTTTTGGCCAAGCGGATGGGGAAGGAGCGGATCACTGCCGAAACGGGCGCCGGCCAGCACGGGGTGGCCACCGCCACCGCGGCGGCCCTTTTGGGCTTGGAGTGCGACGTCTTCATGGGGGCCCGGGACATGGCCCGCCAGGAGCTGAACGTTTTCCGGATGCGGCTTCTGGGGGCCCGGGTGATCCCCGTGGAACACGGCACAGCCACCTTGAAGGAGGCCGTCAACGAGGCGATCCGCGACTGGGTGGCCCGGGTGCGGGAGACCCACTACTGCATCGGCTCCGCCGTCGGGCCCCATCCTTATCCTTGGATCGTCCAGCGCTTCCAGGCCATCATCGGGGTGGAAGCCCGCCGCCAGGTGCTCCAGCTGACCGGCCGCCTGCCCGACGCGGTGGTGGCCTGTGTCGGCGGGGGATCCAACGCCATCGGCATCTTCAGCGGCTTCTTGGACGATGGGGAGGTGGCTCTGGTGGGCGTGGAGGCAGGGGGGCGCGGTCTCCAGCCGGGGGCGCACGCGGCCAGCCTGGTGGCGGGGCGGCCGGGCGTCCTCCACGGTAGCCGGAGCTACCTCCTCCAGGATGAGGACGGCCAGGTCCAGGAGGCCCACTCCGTCTCCGCCGGCCTCGACTACCCCGGGGTGGGGCCTGAACACGCCTGGTTGAAGGAGCAAGGCCGGGCCCAGTACGTGGCCGTCAGTGACACCGAGGCCTTGGAAGCCTTCCGGGCCTTGGCCCGCTTGGAAGGAATCGTGCCCGCCCTGGAGAGCGCGCACGCCGTCGCCTACGCCGCCCGGCTGGCCGCCACCTTGAGCCCCGAGGCGGTGGTGCTGGTCAACCTCTCGGGCCGGGGGGACAAGGATGTGGCCGAGGTGGCCAGGCTGCTGGGCGGGGAGGGTGGTGAGCCATGAGCAAGGACCGGATCGTCCGGAGCTTCGCCGCCGCCCGGGCTCAAGGCCGGGCGGCCTTCATGCCCTACGTCACCTTGGGGTACCCCTCGCCCGCCGCGTGCCTGGAGGTGATCGAGGGCCTGGTCGAGGGAGGGGCCGATCTCTTGGAGCTGGGAATCCCCTTCTCCGATCCCCTGGCCGACGGCCCCGTCCTCCAGGCCGCGGCCCAGGCGGCCCTCCAGGCGGGCACCACCTGGCCCCGGGCCTTGGACCTGCTGGCCCGGGTGCGGGCCCTGGCGCCTGAGCTGCCGCTGGTCCTCTTGGTCTATGCCAACACCGTCCACGCCCGGGGGGTGGAGCGGTTCGCCGGGGAAGCGGCCGAGGCCGGTGCCGATGGGGTGATCCTCCCCGACTGGCCGCCCGATGAAGGCGGGGGCCTCCGGGAGGCCTTGGCCCGCGCCGGCCTGGCGGCCGTGGGTCTGGTCAGCCCGGTCAGTCCCGTGGGGCGGATCGCGCAGATCGCCGCGGCCTCCCAGGGCTTCCTCTACGCCGTCTCCGTCACCGGGGTGACGGGAGAGCGGCCCCGCTTGAGCCGGGAGCTGGAACCCTTGGTCCAGCGGATCCGGCGGGCGAGTTCCCTGCCCGTGGCGGCGGGCTTCGGCATCAGCCGGCCCGAGGATGCCGCAGCGGCGGGACGGCTCTGCGACGGGGTGATTGTGGGCAGTGCCCTCGCCCGGCGGATCGCCGAAGCCCAGGGGCAGAACCTGGGCCGGCTGGCCCGGCAGGTGGCGGCGGCGTTCCGGGAGGCTCTGGAGGGAGGACCGCGTTTGGCGGCCGACGGGGCAGGAGTCCCGGGCTGAGGGCGGGAACCTTCCGGGAGAGGGGGAATGGCTCGGATGCTCTCCTTTGCTTTGGAGTTTGAGAGTCGGGAAGAGATGGAGAAGGTGGTCCGCCAGCTCCGGAAGCGGCATGAGATCACGGGAGAGCTGGAGCTTCTGCCGCTGGGGGACGGCCGCTGGAAGCTGACGGTCTTCTCCGAGAAGCCCTTGCGGGAGAGCACCTTGGAGAGCCTGCCGGGCAAGCGGGTGAGCGTCCGCTCCACCGTCCGCCGCGAGACCTTGCAAGGGGAGGACTAGGTGACGCTGCAGGTCAAAACCGAGTTCGCAACGGATGCGGGCCGCCTCATCGAGGCGGCCATTGATTGGTTGGAGCCCGTCTTCCGGGAGATCCGGGCCAGGGAACGGATCAACCAGCGCCGGGTCCTGAAGGCTTTCCAGCTGGCCGGGGTGGCCGAGACCGACCTGGCCGGCAGCACCGGCTACGGGTACGGGGACCCGGGGCGGGAGAAGCTGGAGCAGATCTACGCCACCCTCTTTGGCACCGAGGCCGCCTTGGTGCGGCCCCAGATCGCCTCGGGAACCCACGCCCTCACCGCGCTCCTCTTCGGCCTTCTCCGGCCGGGGGACCACCTCATCCTGGGCGCCGGGCTCCCCTACGAGACCCTCCAGCGGGTCATCTGGGGACCGGCCGCGGGCAACCTGAGCGAGTACGGGGTGGACGCTCAGGTGGTGCCGCCCAAGGAGGACGGCCGTATCGATGTGGAGGCCATCCTCGCCCGGGTCACGCCCAACACCCGGATGATCATGATCCAGCGGTCCCGGGGCTATGAGGGGGGCGCTTCCCATACCATCGAGGAGCTGGCTCAAGCGGCCCGCCGGCTGAAGGCGGGCGCTCCCGGGGTGCTCCTGGCCGTGGACAACTGCTACGGCGAGTTCGTCGAACTCTACGAGCCGACCCAGGTGGGCTTCGACCTGGCGGCCGGCTCCCTGACCAAGAACCCCGGTGGCGGGCTGGCCCCCAGCGGCGGCTACATCGTCGGTCCAGCGGAGGCGGTGGAGCAGGTGGCCGCCCGGGTGACGGCGCCGGGGATCGGCCTGGCCGTGGGGCCCACGTTGGGATTGATCCGGTCCATGATGCAAGGTCTCTTTGTGGCCCCCCACGTGGTCTCCCAGGCCCTTCAGGGCTCGGTCTTGGTCAGCTGGGTGATGGAAGCCCTGGGCTTTCCAGTCCGCCCCCGCTGGCATGAGCCCCGGACGGAGCTGGTCCAGCAGGTGGTCTTGGGCGATCCTGAGGCGGTGGTCGCTTTCTGCCGGGGCATCCAGGCCGCCTCACCCGTTGATTCCCGGGCCCATCCGGTGGCGGCCCAGCTTCCCGGGTACCGGGACCCCGTCATCATGGCGGCGGGGACCTTCGTCCTCGGCTCTTCCATCGAGATGAGCGCCGACGGCCCCATGCGCCCCCCCTATGCGGTCTACGTGCAAGGGGGCCTTTCCCTGGGCCATGTGGCCCTGGCCTTGGAGCGGGCCATTCAGGAGCTGCTCCAGTTGGGGAGGATCCCTGACGACCGGTGGCGTGCGGCCTGGGCCCGTTTGGAGGCTCCAGCCGACGTGGGGTCCTCCGGGCGACCTGAGTCATTCTAGATCGCCATGAGCCGGGATGAGACGTTCTCACCTGGGATCTACACCGGAAAACGCGGGGGTTTCCTCGGCTTACCTCGGCATTGCTTGACTCCACGCGTTCGTCTGCTACAATGCTAGGTGATTGTACACCGATTGGAGGGGGGAACGACTTGGATGGAGCAGGCGTTGGGACGCCACATCCTGTGTGAGGCGTACGGGTGTGATGCGCAGGTGCTCAACGACTTGGATGCGGTCCAGCGCATCATGGTCGATGCCGCCATTGTTTCTGGCGCAGAGGTTCGGGAGGTGGCGTTCCACCGATTTTCGCCGCAGGGCGTGAGCGGTGTGGTGGTCATCTCCGAATCCCACCTGGCCATCCACACCTGGCCCGAGCTCGGGTATGCGGCGATCGACGTGTTTACCTGCGGGGAGGATGTGAACCCGTGGGACGCCTGCAACTACATGGTCGAGCATTTCAAGGCGCAGACCACCACGGCCCAGGAAGTGCGGCGCGGGATCATTCGGCAGGCCCCGACGGTGAACTCCACGGAGGTGACCGAACGGGTGTATGAAACCCTATAAACGATCGAGAGACGCGAGCGTGGGCTAAGGCGTCCGGGACCGGAAGGTGAGGTTCCGGACGCTTTCGTGTTTGGGCCCGTGCTGGCAGGAGCAGGAATTTCATGGCTCGTCTCGAACTGTATACCCCGCGTACCCGCCTGGACGCCCATGGCCTTCGAGGGGTGATGGTGGAGCATGAGCACGCCCTCTGCATCGCTGGAACCCGCAGCCCAACCCGCCGAGAAACGGCCAACTCGACCGGACTATGCCTCGATGAGCGACGAAGACGTGGCGGTCCTGGCGCAAGAGGGCGACGAAGACGCCACCGAGTACCTCCTCCGGAAGTACGAAAAGCTGGTCTATATCTGGACGCGGCCCTACTTCCTCCAGGGTGCGGAGGACGACGATTTGCTCCAGGAAGGCATGATTGGCCTCTTCAAGGCCATCCGGGACTTCAACCCGGGGGCCTCCTCCTTCTGGAGTTTCGCCAAGCTGTGCATCACCCGGAACATCATCTCCGCCATCAAGGGAACCACCCGCCAGAAGCACATCCCCCTCAACTCCTACACCTCCCTTCACAAGCCCATCTATGACCTCGAAGGGGACAGGACCCTGATGGAGGTCCTGATCAGCGACCAGGCGCAGGACCCGGAGACCCTGGTCATCAACCGGGAACGGCTCATCTACGCCCAGCGTCACATCAAAGAGACCCTGAGCGACTTCGAGTACCGGGTCTTCCGTCTCTACATCAACGGGCTCTCCTACAAGGAGATGGCGGAGCGGCTCAACACCCACACCAAGTCCATCGATAACGCCCTCTGCCGCATCAAGAACAAGATTGACACACACTTCTAGAAGCGCAGGTTTCCGGTGACACGGCGGCGGAACCATGCCCTAGGAGTTGGCGGCAGGTCCCTGCAGGGGGCAGCGCCCGGCTGGGTCCTGGCCTGGTACGAGGAGGCTTCTGGGTGCGCATCCTGGTGACCAACGACGACGGTATCCACGCTCCCGGGCTGCGGGCCCTGGTCCAGGAGCTGGTGGTTCTGGGCTCGGTGGTGGTGGTGGCGCCCGACCGGGAACGGAGCGGGACCGGCCACGGGATCACGGTTCACACCCCCTTGCGGGTGACCCCCGTGGAGTGGGGCAGCGGGGTTCAAGCCTATAGCCTCAACGGCACCCCGGCCGACTGTGTCAAGCTGGCCATTGAAGCCCTCATCGAGGATGGGTGCGACCTGGTTCTCTCTGGCGTCAATCGGGGCCCCAACTTGGGAACGGATGTGCTCTACTCGGGCACCGTCTCGGGCGCGGTGGAAGGGTACCTCCACGGTCTCCCGGCGCTCGCCGTCTCCCTGGATAGCTTTCCCAGCGATGTGGAGGCGTACCGGCCGGCGGCTCGCCTGGCGGCCCAGCTGGCCCGTCGGCTGGTGGCATGGCCCGTACCGCTCCTGCTCAACGTCAACGTGCCGGGGCGGGGGCCGGCCAAGGGGGTGCGCATCACCCGGCTGGGCACCCGCACCTACCGGAACGTCTTCGACCGCCGGGAGGACCCCCGGGGCCGGGCCTATTACTGGCTTGCCGGGGAGGCGATCGACCTGGACCTGGAGCCGGGTACCGATGCCCGGGCGATTCAGGACGGCTTTGTCTCCATCACCCCCCTCCGTTTCGACATGACGGACCTGGCCACCATGGACCAGCTGCGGCCCTGGGAGGGCGAGGCCTGGCCAGGCGTGGACGGCCAGCTTTAGGGCTTGGTGAGGGGGATCCCGCAGGAAGGTGCCGGCATAGGGTGGGCAGCGCCTCAGGAGGTGGGCGGATGCTCCTCTGGCTGGCGGTCATCCTCGGGTGGATCACCCTCGCCCTCGGTGGGGCCCACCTCGGGCACATCCTCGACGCGCCCTCCCTTTCCAGGGGCGGGGTGGGGGAGAGGCTCGTCCGCCTCGCGGCCACCCTCTGGGGACTCCTCCTCCTTTGGCTCATCTTGGATATCCTGGGTGCCTTGGTGACACGGTAAGGGCAAGAAGGGGCGGGGCCAACAGGATTTCCGTCGGGCAGAAGGGAAGTAAGAGGACGAAGGCGGCCACACGGCCTCACCAGGAAGGGGGCATGCGCCATGTTCCCTCATCGGGAGGATGTCCTGACTGGGCTGAAGCGCTTCAAGCGCCTGGCCAAGCAGGACATCCTTGCCAGCACCCACACATCACGGCCGGAGTTTTGGCATCGGCAGGCTGAAGCTCGGCGGGAGGCATACACCGAGCTGATGGCTTGGGTGGAGCATGAAGGGGTAGAGGCAGCGTACCAGAAGGCAGTGGAATGGTACGAAGCCCTACCCCTTTCGCACACTTCCGAGGAGGTTTCGCCCGAGGTCAGCGGGCGCCAGCAGGCGCTGGAGCTCTTCTTCGGCCTCTTGGGGATGAGCGAGGAGGAGATTGCTGGTCTCCGGGCTTCGGACGCTAATTCGGTAGCTCCCGGCCTCTCGGCTCAAGGGGCGAGTTCATAGGCGAAGGTCCATCCAAGGCTGAGCCCGTCCTCCCGGCGGCGCCGGGTGGTCGGATGGGTGAGGTGCCGAGACAGAGAGCCTGCTCGTCCGGTTCGGGTCAACCCGCGGGCGATCGGGCTCCCTGCCGCGTGCGTCCGAGGAGCGCCCGCTCCGGCTCCCGCGCCCGTTACCTCCAGGGGCCCCGGTCGTTCGCCTCAAGATCGGAACAGCCCCCACAGCCTCATGCCCACGGGACCCCATGCGGTTCTGCCTTCAGGGAAGCTGTCTAGGGCTCCAGGCAAGGCAGACCAACAGGCAACTCTTCAGGCGAGCTTCCGGAAGAGACCCACGACGAGCCCGAGGATCTCCACCCGGTCGGTGATGATGGGCTCCACCGTCGGGTTCTCTGGCTGGAGGCGGATCTTTCCCTGCTCCCGGTAGAAGCGCTTCACCGTCGCCTCGTCGTCGAGCCGGGCCACGACGATATCGCCGTTTTCGGCGGTGGCCTGGCGCCGGACGATGACCCAGTCCCCATCCAGGATGCCTGCTTCGATCATGCTCTCGCCCCGCACCTTCAGGACGAAGAGCTCGTCATCCCCGAAAATCTCTTTGGAGACGGGGACATAGGTCTCCACGTTCTCCACCGCCAGAATGGGTTCACCGGCCGTCACCCGGCCGACCACGGGAACCTGCTGATAGGGGACGCGTCGGTGCTGCGGGCTGAGGAGCTCGATGGCCCGCGGCTTGGTCGGGTCCCGGCGGATGTAACCCTTCTGTTCCAGCCGGTTCAGGTGGCCGTGAACCGTCGAGCTGGAGCTGAGCCCAACGGCCTGGCCAATCTCCCGGACCGAGGGAGGATAGCCCTTCTCCTCCACGCACTTCCGGATGTACTCGAGGATCTGCCGCTGCCGCTCGCTCAGCTCGCCCCGCATCCTCCGTCCCCTTTCCAGCCATGGTGAGCGAAGCCATTATAGCACGCCCCTTTGCCCCTTGCAAACGCAAGTTCGGAAGAAGGTTGACGCAGGCCCCGGCCATGTGGTAAACTTCGGTAGGCGAACAAACATTCGTGGGGCCGACATCGGCCAGGGCAGGGGGGAGGCATCGTGCTCGGCGGCGAGGGATGGGCCCGGAAGGGAGCCCCACACGGGGGAGGCCGCCGGCGCCCCGGAACCGGGGCCGCCATGGGCGTCAGGCCACCCATGGGCATGGTGGGCTGGCTTATGCTGGCCTTGGTCGGGTTGGCGGTCTTGGTGGCGGCCCCGCCCATGTTGGGCAGGATGGCGGCTGGGCCGGAGGCAGCCATCCCCGCTGACGCTGCACGTCCCGGCGAGCTCGGCCCGGCACGTTCTGGCCCGGAAGAGGCTTCCGCCGACGGGGAGCAGATCTGGGTGGTGGCCCAGGGGGAGACCCTCTGGAGCATCGCGCGGCAGGTGGCCCCTGGGCAGGATCCCCGCCGGACGGTGGAGATCCTCCGCCAGGTCAACGGGCTCCGCTCCGCGGTGCTGCAGGTGGGCCAACGGCTCACCATCCCAGGAGGCTTGACAGGCCGCTCAGGAACGGTCTCGGCAGGGGAGCGGGTATGGCCGAACCGGTAGGGTCTTGACGGGGAGGTCGGCGGTGGAGGTGTATCCCCGGGCCAAGGGTGGGGCAGGGGGCTCAGTACTCCAGCTTTTGGACCTGCTGGCGGAGCCGGCGGTTGACCACGTGGGTGTACCGTTGGGTGGTGGCCACCGAGGCGTGGCCCAGGAGCTCCTGGATGGAGCGGAGGTCGGCATCGTTCTCCAGGAGCATGGTGGCCATGGTGTGGCGGAGCTTGTGGGCCGACAGCCCAGGCAGGTCGCCCGGGACCGCTTTGGCGATCCGCTTGATGAGGTAGTGAACCCCGTGCCGGGTCATGGGGCCGCCCCTCTGGTTTCGAAAGAGGCGCTCAGGCTCGGGGCTTCCTGGGGGAACCTGCCGGACCCGCAGGTAGTTGCGCAGAATGACCGCGAGCTCCGGGTGAAGGGGCACCAGCCGCTCCTTGGCGCCCTTACCGAAGATGCGGATGGTCTCGGTGGTGAAGTTCACATCCCGCACCCGCAGTGCGGTCAGCTCGCTGACCCGGCAGCCTGTGTAGAGCAGGGTGGCGATGATGGCATGATCCCGCACCGGGGCTGGTCCCGCTCGGCGGGCCGCGTCCAGCAAGGCCCTGGCCTCCGGCCGGCTGAGGAAGATGGGCTCCCGGCTCGGAATCCGTGGCGACCGCAGGTCGGCAGCCGGGTTCTGGTGGACATAGCCTTGACGGGTCAGGTACCGGTAGAAGCTCCGGATGCAGCTGGCTTTCCGGGCCCGGGCCGCCGGGCCGTTGCCCCGTTCCCGCTGGAGAAAGGCCAAGAAGGAGCTCAGGGCCAACGGATCGGCTGTGGCAAAGTCCAGCCCTTCACGGTTCAGGAAGGCCTCCAGAAGCTCCAGATCCCGCCCGTACGCATCCACCGTCTGCTCGGAGCAGCCTTCTTCCACGAGCAGGTACTCCTGGAAGGCCTCAATCCAGGGGTGGCGTCCTCTCCGGTGCTCCCGGCTTCCCGGATCCTGGCCGGCCTCCTGGGGGGAGCGGCCGGGGGAGCCGTTCGAAGTCATCTCGGGGCTATGCCGGGGATCCGCCTCCATGATCCAAGCCTCCTCACATCGGCTGCCATCAGAGGCTTCGCCACCCGTCGGGCGCCTCCTGCTTAACGAAATGAACATTTTGTTGAGTTGAGGAAAGACGTTGGGGTCGAGCACGAGCCCCGGATGGCCGGAGTCGCCTTGAAGGTGCCCTGGAGCCGCCTGGAAGGCCCTTCCGGCCCGGTCTTGGTATGAGCCGACTCACCACGCCTCAGACTAGCCCTGCGGCTGGGCCTGAGCCCTAAGCCGTTTCGCCATCCAGGGGTCCAGGTTGTGCGCTGCCAAGGAGGCCGTTTCCGTGGCTGTGGCCTTGGGCGTGGTCCAGGGTGAAGATCGAGCTCGCCGGATTTTCGACCAGCTCCGTCAGGAGGGTTTCGGCCCCTCCCGCATCGCCATCCGCCTCCTGGGACCTGAGGATCTGCCCAGTTTTCCCGAGACGTACGACCCCGTGGGTGCCGCGCAGTTTTTCGGCACCGCCATCGCCAGCCTCCCGGCCACGGGCGGGAACCTGGTCGGCAACAGCACCACCATCGACACGTCCCTCTCCGCCTTCGCGGACATCCTCTCGGCCATGGCCGAGCGAGAACGGCACCCGCTCGAGGCCGATCACCCGCCGGAGACGCGCCTCCTCGTCCAGGTTTGGGGCGACGGTGCGGAACGGGCCGCGGCCATCCTCCGGGAGGCAGGCGCCGCGTCGGTCCGCCTTGTGTGGACCGGTCCCCTCCAGGATCTGGAGTTGAGTGCTCCCCTGGACGAGGCCGTTTCGGACCCCTTCGAGGATCCCTTCGAGGGTGATCTTGACGGAGACCGCCCAGAGGCGAAGGGTTGAGACACCGTCAGCCGCCCTGGCGGGGGCGGCAGCAAGGAGTCCGGAGGCGGGAACCGACCACCTCCGGACCAGGCGCGTGGAAGGCGAGGCTCACGCCCTCAGAGGTCGTCCTCGCTGAGAAGCAGCAGGATCAGGATCAGGAAGATCACAAAGACCAGGTCGTTGTTGTTCTTCCGGCGATACCCGTCTGCCATCCTCGTGCCTCCTTCCGTCGATGGAACCTGCGTGGGTCCGATTCCGTTCCATGAGTATGGTGGAGGCACAAATCTGGGTCTGGGTCCTGGGGCCCATTTGGACTGAAGAGGCGGGGGCGGGCTTGCGGCACAATTGGGACGCGAGAACCCCCGCCCTCTCCGTGGGCGGGGTAGCGATTTCAGCGCTATGCGTACTC
>NZ_VSCV01000020.1:0-48289 GCF_047459355.1 Limnochorda sp.
AGGGGGCGCGGGCCTCCCGGCTTCCCACCTTGATCCCCCGCCCCGCCCGAGCCCGCCGGCCCCAGGGCCGGGGCGCTCCCCTCCAGGGGCCCGGCCACCTCCCAGTGGAGCCGGACACCCTTCCGGGTGAGGAACCGGTGGCGGAGGGGCACGGTCTGGGAGCCTCCGGCGCTCATGGCTCTTCCGCCACCACGGGGCGGACCGCCCGGGCCACCCGGTCCCAGAGGGCTCGGTGGAGGGCCGCGTTCTGGGCCCGGTCGCTCCGCACCTCCACCACCGTCAGGCCGTCGCCTGCCAGCCCCTGGGCCACGGCCTGCCGGAACCCCGCCCAATCCCGGGCCGCCACCCAGCGGCCGCCGTACATGGCCACTGCCGGAGCGAAGTCCAGGCCCGTGGGCGTCCCCCAGTAGGGCTCGAAAAGGGGTCCCAGCTCTGCCTGGGGCAGGAAGGAGAAGATGCCGCCGCCGTCGTTGTGGATCAGGACCACGGTGAGGCGCAGGCCGTGGAGCTTGGCGGCCAGGAGGCCGTTCAGGTCGTGGTAGAAGGAGAGGTCGCCCACCACCAGCGCCACCGGCCCCGGCCAGGCCGCGGCCGCCCCCAGGGCCGTCGAGACCAGGCCGTCGATGCCGCTCGCCCCCCGGTTGCCCAGCACCCGCACGCCCTTCCCGCCCCGGTAGAAGGTGTCCAGATCCCGGACGGGCATGCTGTTCCCCACCACCAGGAGCCCGTCGTCGGGCATCAGGGGCAAGAGCTCAGGGAAGACCCGGCCCTCGAAGAGGGTTCCCTCGCCCTCCCCCTCACCCGACTGGGCCAGGACCGCAGCGGTGGTCGCCTCCAGGCGGCGCCAGAGCTCCGCCCACCCAGGGTCGGCGGGGCTCCCGTCCTCGAGGGCTTGAGCCAAGGCCTCCACCAGCCGCCGGGGCTCGGCCCAGAGGACGTGGCTCGCCACCTGGGCCGGGTCCCGCCAGCCGGGCGCCTGGTCCACCACCCACTGGGGCGCTCCCAGGTGCCGTTCCAGGTAGAGGTTGAGGGCCTTGGAGACGGGGGCCGCGCCCAGCCGGAGGATCCCGCCCGGCGCCAGCCGCTTTGCCACCTCCGGCACCCGCAAGAAGGCGTCGTAGGTGGTGATCAGGGGCACTGATTCGAACCCCTCGGGCCGGGGCCGGCGGAGCTGGCTCAAGGGGTCGGCCAGGATGGGCCAGCCCAGGGCGCCTGCCAGCCGCAGGAGAGGCTTAAAGAGGGCCCCATCCTCTTGGGGGCCCACCACCACCACGCCCCGCTCCACCTGGCGAAGCTCCTGAGCCAGGGCGGCCACCGTTTCCTCATCTAGCACCGGCTGGCCCGTGCGTACCTGAACGGCCCCCGGGCCCGTACCCTCCCCGTCCCCTGCCCGCCCAGCGCCCTGGAGCCCACGCTCCACCCTGCCCCCGGCTTCCAGGAGCTCCCGCGGGATGAGCGGCTCCCGCAAGGGCAGGTTGAGGTGGACCGGCCCCGGGGGCCCCTCCCGGGCCAGGGCGGCGGCCCGGCACCCCGTCGCCAGGGCGTGGCGGAGGAGCCGCGGGGAGGCCTCGGGCAGCGGCAGATCCACCGCCCACTTGACGTGGGAGCCGTACAGGTTCACCTGGTCGATGGTCTGGGCCGCCCCAACGTCCCGGAGCTCCCGGGGCCGGTCGGCGGTGAGGAGGATCAGGGGCGCCCGGCTGTACCGGGCCTCCACCACCGCCGGGAGGAAGTTGGCCGCGGCCGTCCCGCTGGTGGCCAGCACCGCCACCGGCTCGGCCAGCACCTTGGCCATCCCCAAGGCGAAGAAGGCCGCGGAGCGCTCGTCCACGTGCTGCCAGAGGCGGAGGCCGCCGTGCCGGTGGGCCGCCAGCAGGACCGGCGTGGACCGGGAGCCGGGGCAGAAGACCAGGTGCCGGAGGCCGCCCCCCGCCAGGCCGTCCATGAGGGCGCCCAGGTACTGGGCCGTCGCGTCCGGGCTTCCCGCCGGGGGATGGGAAGGTTCCAGCTGGATCACCGGCTCGCCTCCTCCAGGGCGGCCAGCATGGGCCGCAGTTTCACCTGCCACTCCCGGTACTCCTCTTCGGGCTGGGAGGCGCCCATGATGCCGCAGCCGGCAAAAAGGGCGGCCTGCCCGCCCCGCAGGAGGCCGGAACGCAAGGCCACGGCGAACGCGCCGTTTCCCGCCCCATCCAGCCAGCCGATGGGGCCCGCATACCAGCCCCGGTCCCACCCCTCCAGGCGCCGGATCAGCGCCAAGGCCGCCTCCTTCGGCGAGCCCCCCACCGCCGGGGTGGGGTGCATCCGCGCCACCACGTCCAGCAGGGTGGCCCCTGGGGCCAGCCGCCCCCGCACCGGGGTGAAGAGGTGCTGGATGGTGGGCAGCTTCAGCAGCCGGGGCTCGGGCGCCACCTCCAGATGGACGGTGAGCGGCGCCAGGGCGGCCCGGACCGCCTCCACCACCACCTGGTGCTCCTCCCGGTTCTTGGGGCTGGCCAAGAGCTCCTCGCCCAGGCGCTCATCCGCCTCGGGCGTCCCGCCCCGGGGGGCCGAGCCGGCCAGGGCCATGCTCTCCACCCAGCCCTCGGAGACCTGGGCGATGTGCTCGGGTGTAGCGCCCAGAAAGACCGCCGGCCCCAGGTCCAGGGCGAAGAGGGTGGCCTGGGGGTGCTCCTCGCGCAAGGCGGCCAGGACCCGCTCGGCCGTCACCCGATCGGGCAGCCGGACCCCTTGGGGCCGGGCCAGGACCACCTTGGCCACCTGGCCCTCCCGGACGGCCCGGGCCGCCTGGGCGACGGCCTCCATCCAGGGCCCGGGGTCCTGAGGGAGGATCTGCATCTCGTGGGAGGGGGCGGGCGGGGCCGCCTGAGCCGGCGCCGCCCCGTCCCCCAAGAGCCCGTCCACCTGCCGGGCCAAGCCTTCGGCCAGGGGCTGGATCTCCGCCTGGGGCGCCACCCAGGTGTTCACCGAAAGCCAGAACCGCTCCCCCCACCCGGTCACCAGGAGCTGGGGCACCACCATCAAGGCGGGGGGAAAGCCTTCCCAGAGGGCCGGGTCCCAGGGGCCCAGGGGGCGCGGGGCGCTCCCCGCCCGTGCCCCCTCGTCCACTCCGGGCCGGGGCCCGGGGACCGCGGGGGGATCGAAGGCGAAGCCCCCGAAGAGAAGAGGCCCCGTGGCCGGGACCTGGGGGCCCGCCACCCAGGCCTGCTGGGCCACCTCCCGCCAGGCCGCGGCCACGGCACGGAAACGGCCGTCCCCCTCGCCGTCCACCCGCTGGACCACCCCGCCGCCCACCAGAGTCAGCCGGGTCTCGCCCTCAGGGCCCCACCGCTCCCGCCACAAGAAGCGGAACCCCAAGGGCCGGGCCCGCTGGAAGAGAACCAGAGGCTCCTGGGGCGGGAGGGGCGTCACCCAGCTGGCCAGCAGGGGCCGGCCCCTCCGGGCGGCCTCGTCCCCCGCCGCGGCCAGCCACCGGGCGAGCTCCTCCACCGACGACTCGCCGGGCGGGCCAGGCCGGCCCGAGGCGTCCGCTTCCAGGGCCCCCGCCCCCCGCCAGCAGGGCGGACCCGCCTGCCCCGACCTCTGCGGCTCGACCATTGAAGCCGCTCCTTTCCCGAATCACGGGTCACCAATCGCGCTCAAAGTTATAGACCGACGGGTCGGTCTGTCATCGACAGTATAGGGTGGGGCCCGGGAAGGGTCAACGGGGATGGGGTTGTCCGGACCTTGGCCAGCCAACGGGTGCACGCCCAGGGGTGAGCCGGAGCCCCCACCCGCGAGCCCACTGGGGCCAACCCCCGCCCCGTCCCACCAGGGAAGGGACGCCCGGCGGCGAAGGGACGGAACAGGTCATGGGAGGTGGGCATCATGGTTGGGACGGAGCGTCAGCGCCACAGGCGGCCGGCCAGGCGGCGGCCGAGGACGGGGCTGGCTTCGGGGTGGCTTCCCTGGGGGATGATCCTCCTCCTGGGGCTCCTGATCCTTGCGCTCTCAGGCCCCGCGGCCGCCCAGGGCCTTCCGGTGCGGCCCGTGCTCGATGCGGACAACGGGGTGGTGGGCCTGGAGCTCTACACCGGGGCGGGCCCCTGGGAGGTCTTCACCGGCGGCGGGTACGGCCTCTTCTCCGGCCGGGGCCACTACGGGGTGGGGGTCAGCCACACCGGTCCCGGCCAGCAGCTCACCCTCCTCTACCGGGACTGGCCGGGAAGCCTCGTGGAGGGCCGGGACGGCCAGACGGGGACGGGCCTCCGCTGGACCTGGTCCCCCGCCTGGGGTCCCACGGTGCATCTCAACGCCTTCCAGGGCGCCTTGTGGACCCATGACGACCGCCTCAATCCCGAGCGGGTCTGGTTGGTCACCGGCGAGGCGAGCTACGCCTTCCGCCTGGGGAACCAATGGCTCCTCACCCCCCGCCTCACCTCGGTCTACGGCCGGTCCTTGGAGACGGAGAGCCCCTTCACCAGCCACCTGCTCACGGCCCGGCTCCGGCGGGGCTGGACGGGCCTCCAGCTCGCGGCAGGCCACCTGTGGACCCACGAGCTGGCCGGCTTCCGCTGGGAGCTGGGCGGGGGTGGCAAGGTGCCCTTGCGGGGGTACGAGCCGGGGTTCAAGGCAGGCGAGTGGCTGGTGGGCGCGAGCCTGGAGCACCGGGTGCCCCTCCCCTGGGAGACGCCCCTGGCCCAGCTCCAGGTGGCCTTCTTCATCGACACCGCGGACGCGCTGGCGGCCCACGAGAGCCTCCGGGAGCTGGATCTGGCCACAGGGTACGGGCTGGGCTTGGTCATCGCCACGCCCCTGGGCGAGCTCCACGGGGACCTGGGCTGGAACCCCGAGGGCAAGATGGTCCCCTCCGTCTGGCTGAGCGCCGCCTTCTAGGCGAGCACCGCTGCGGCCACCCCGTTGTGGAAGAGGGGCCGGAGGCGGAGATGGGCCTGGTTCTCCCGGCTGGGGTGGACCCGGTTGGTGAGAAGGATGGCGTACAGCTCCCGGTCGGGGTCGATCCAGAGGGAGGTGCCGGTGAAGCCCGTGTGGCCGAAGCTGCGGGGGCTGAAGAGATCCCCGGCCGGCGAGAAGGGCCGCCCGCCCGAGAGCTGCCAGCCCAGCCCCCGCTCCTCCTCCATCCCCGGCGTGAGGCTCCGGGTGGCCAGGGCCATCACCGCCGGGCTCCAGAGGGCCTCCTCCCCCCGGAGGGCCTTCAGCACCTCCTGGGCGAAGCGGGCCAGATCCGCGGCGGTGCCGAAGAGGCCCGCATTCCCCGCCACCCCGCCCAGGGCCCGGGCGTTCTCATCGTGGACGATCCCCTCCAGAATCCGGCCCAGGTCCGGGGCGTGCTCGGTGGCCGCGGTCCGGGCCCGCACCGCTTCCGGCGGGCAGAAGCCCGTCGCCTGCATCCCCAACGGCTCAAAGATCAGCTCCCGGGCCAGCTGGTCCAGAGGCTGGCCCGTCACCACCGTCAGGATCCGGCCCAGCAGGATGTACCCCAGGCACGAGTAGACCACCCGGGTGCCGGGCCGGTGCTGCAGGGGGTAGGTGAGGAGGCGCCGGAACCGCTCCTCCGGCGTGCCGGGCACGGCCGCCAGGGGCTCCCAGGCCGCGAGGCCGGAGGTGTGGGTGAGGAGGTGCCGGAGGGTGACCTCGCCCTTCCAGGCCCCGCTCGCCCCCCGCTCCCCCGCGCCGTATCCGGGGAGGAAGGCGCAGGCCCGATCGTCCAGGCGGATCACCCCCTCATCCAGCAGCCGCCAGGCGATGGCCGCGGTGGCCACCACCTTGGTGAGGGAGGCCAGATCGAAGAGGGTCTCCACCTCCATGGGCCGCCGCTTGGGTTCCAGGGCGGCCCACCCGTAAGCCCGGGGGCCGTACACCTGCTCCCCCAGCCCCACCAGGGCCACCGCGCCCGGGATCTGCCCCTCCCCGACGAAGCGCTCCACCACACCAAAGGCCCGCTCCAGCCGCTTGGGATCCACCCGCACCTGTCTCGCCCCCCTTCCCTCGCCACCGCGGCCCGTCAGGCCAGCTTGCCCGGGGTCGGCGGCGGCCAAGCCACCTGGCCCAGGCGGGCGCGGTGCCGGGCCCCCGTCACCGACGGCAGGTTGGCCGGCCGGCCGTGGATCCCCTCGTCGGCCAGGATGGCCCACGTGATCGCCTCCCGCCCCTCGTCGGGCAGGCCGTGGTCCGCATGCCGTTCCACCACCGGCGCCGGCTGGCCGTGCTGGGCCGCCTCCCGGGCCAGCGCGGCGGTCAGCATGGCCACCAGGGTGCTGTTCCGCACCCCGCCCCCGCCCAGGATCACCCGGTGGATGGGCCCTCGGGGGAAGACGAAGCGCCCGTACGCCTGGGCGATGCTCTCGGCCGTCAGGGCCGTTGCGGTGGCCACCAGGTCGTCGTCGCCCAGGCCCCGGGCCCGGCCCTCCGCCACCAGCCGCTGGGCGTAGGGCATCCCGAAGTCCTCCCGGCCCGTGGTTTTGGGCGGGGCTTGGCGGAAGTAGGGGTGCTCAAGGAGCTCTTCCAGGAAGGCCTGATCCACCCGGCCCTGGGCCGCCCGCCGGCCGTCCCGGTCGAAGGTCTCCCGCCCGTCGGTCAGGAGGCTCACCACCCCGTCGATCACCATGTTGGCCGGCCCTGTGTCGAAGGCGGTCACCTGGTCCTGGGAGAGGCCGGCCCAGAGGGGCGTCACGTTGGCGATGCCCCCCAGGTTCTGGACGGCCCGCCCTTCCGTCGGGTGGCGGAAGAGGAGGTAGTCCACGTAGGGGCTCAAGGGCGCCCCCTGCCCACCCGCGGCGGCATCGGCGGCCCGCAACCGGCAGACCGTCACCGCACCCGTCGCCTCCGCCACCAAGGCGGGCTCCCCCAGCTCCAGCTGCCCCGCTTTCGGATCGTGGTAGAGGATGGGGCCCTGGAAGGCGACCAGGTCCACCTGGCCCCAGGCGAGGCCTTGGGTGGCCATCAGCTCCCGGGCGACCTCCCCCAAGAACCGGCCCACCTCCAGGTGCAGGGTGAGCAAGCGGCGGGCGGAGAACCGGTGGGGCGGGTAGAGGCGGAAGAGGGCCGCCCGCAGATCGGGCGGGAACGCCTTCTCCTTCACCTGGAGCACCCGGATCTGCCGCTCCAGCCCCAGGCCGCGGCTTTCCAAAAGACACGCGCTCACCCCGTCACAGGAGGTGCCCACCATCATGCCCAGGAGGCGCCGGGGCGGCTGGGCCCTGTCCCCGTGGCCGGCCCGCTCCGGCCTGCTGGCTCCCCGTGAAGTCATCCTGCCCACCTCCCACACGAGCAGGGCCGAAGGCCCCCGCCCCACTCTTCCCCGTGCTCACCAGGCCTCCTTCCCGGCTCGTCCCCCCGGGGCTCCCGTCCCGCGACCAGGAAAGAGCGGGTCCAGGGCGAAGGTGGTGGCCGTGCCCTCGGGAAGTTCACGGAGGATGCCGAGGGGTGCATCGGGGGGAGAACGGTTGGCGCACCACCAGCAGGCTGGGCACCCGCCCCAGGGGACCACCTCAAGCCGCGATGGCGCCCTGGCCCGGGAGCGGGTGCCCTGGCGGACCCGCCTCATCTACGGCTCGGGCGACCTCTTCGGGGGTGGCGCCTACAACATCATCAACTTCTACTACCTGATCTTCCTCACCGACGTGGCCCACGTCCGGCCGGCCCTGGCTGGGATCATCGTCCTGGCCAGCCGCATCTGGGACGCGGTCTCCGATCCCTTGATGGGCTCCATCACCGACCGCACCCGGAGCCGCTTCGGCCGCCGCCGGCCCTACTTCCTGGCCGGCTCCGTCCTGATCTTCCTCGCCTTCGCGCTCCACTGGTATGCGCCCGCCTTCGCGAGCGAGACGGCCCGGTTCGCCTATGCCCTCTTCTCGTACATCTTCTTTGCCACCGTCTTCACCTTGGTGATGGTCCCCTACTCGGCCCTGGCCGCCGAGATCACCCTGGACTACCACGAGCGGACCCGCCTCAACTCCGTCCGCCTCGCCTTCTCCTTGGGCGCGGGCGTGGCCGCGGCCCTGGTCCCCATGCCGATCGTCCGGGCCTTCCCCACGCCCCAGGAGGGGTACCTGGCCATGGGCATCATCTTCGGCCTCCTCTTTGCCGCGCCGTGGCCGGTCATCTTCCTCCACATCCGGGAGCGGCCCGAACTCCAAACCCCGCTGCCCTCCCAGGCGGCCGCCCAGCCGGCCTTCCGCCGGTGGACCCGGTTCTTCCTGGAGCCGCTCCAGGTTCGGGCCTTCCGGCTCCTGGTGGGCATGCATCTCACGGCCTACCTCACCATCGACGTCCTCTCGGCCCTCTTCGCCTACTACGCCACCTACTCCCTGGGCCGTCCGGGGATGCTCAACCTGCTCCTGGGCGCGGTGGTGATCAGCCAGATCCTCTTCCTGCCGGTCTATACCCGGCTCAGCCGGCGGCTCTCCAAGGGTGGCGCGTGGAGGGTGGGGGCCCTGGTCACCGGGGCGGGGACGGCGGCCCTTTATCTGGTGCCGCCCGAGGTGCCCGGCTGGCTCCTCTACGGCCTGGCCGCCTGGGTGGGGGCGGGCCTGAGCGGCGCGTGCATGCTCCCCTGGGCCATCTTCCCCGACGTGACCGACGTGGGCGAGCTCGCCTTCGGGGAGCGGCGGGAGGGGTCGTTCAGCGGGCTGATGACCTTCTTCCGGAAGGTGGCCTCGGCCGTGGCGCTCTTCATCGTCTCCCTCATCCTGGATCTTTCGGGCTACGTGGCGCCCGAATCGGCTGGGAGCGCCGCCCAGCTCCAGCCGGAGAGCTTCGTTCAGGCCACCCGGCTCCTCCTCAGCTTCCTGCCCGTGCTTCTCCTGGGCCTCGGGTCGGTGGCCGCGCGGCGCTTCCCCTTGAGCCCCGAGCGGCACCGGCAGCTCCTGGCCCACTTGGCCCACCGCCGGGTGCGGGGCTTGGACAGCCCCGAGGCCCGGCGGGTGCAGGCCGAGCTGGAACGGGCCCTGGTCTAGCCCGCCCGGGCGCTCACCCGCTCCCCGGCCTCAAGGCAGGGTCGGGCCCGCGCCGGCGGGGCTGCCGTACCGCTGGAGGAGGAGTTCCCGGCTCATGGCCACGTGCTTCACGTGGAGCAGGTCCCGCCGCTGCCGCACCCGGCTGAGGGTGCCGGGGTGCATGGTGGAGAGAAAGGCCCTCAGGTAGAAGCTGAGGAAGCTCCGCTTGAAGCCCGGGGGCAGGTCCCAGACGGTGAAGCCCAACCGCCGGGCGCCCCGGTGGATGAGGGTGATGCCGTGGACGGCCACCACCTGCCGGTACGGCTCCGTCTGGGCGATGAAGTCGGCCAGAACGTGGAGGGAGTCTTCGGCCAGGCGGGCCAGATAGGTGGCCAGCTGGACCGGCCCCCGGGTGACCGCGTGGGCCCCCAGGAGCGCGTCGGTGACAAAGTGGAGATCGCCGATGGGGTCGCCGGGCCGGAGCCAGGTCCCATCCTCCAGCCGGACGGGTGCCCCTCGGTAGCGGGCGGGGCGGATGCGGAAGATGGACGGCCGGCCGGCCACCACCGGCTCCAGGCCCATGAGGGTGCCGGTGTTGAAGCGTTCCCACCGCCGCCAGAGGGTGTAGATCACCCGGTTGAGGGGCGAGCGCTCGAGGCTCGCCGCGGCCGCCCGCCAGCTCTCGGGGTCTGCCCGGTAGGGCGTCGGGATGGTGGGCTCCACACGCCTGCCCCCTTTGCCTCTGCCTACGTCCTCTCTTGGCTCCCTTCGGCGCCCTCGGGAAGGCTCCTGCGCCACCGGCCGGCGCCGTCACCGCCGCGCTGCCCCTCCCCCGCGGGCCTCTCCCCTTCGGGGGCTGTTCCTTCGGGGATCGCCCCGGCGGCGCGGGCCTCCAGGCGCCGGGAGCCGTCCATCAGCCCGGCGGCCAGGAGCATGGCGCCCCCGGCGGAGAGGAAGACGGCCGGCAAGCCCGCAGCATCACCGATGAAGCCCGTCAGCACCGGGGCCGTCACCTTGCCCAGGGCCTGGAAAGAGGAAAGGATCCCCACCGCTGTCCCCCGGGCGCTCACGCCGATGCGCTCGGCCAGGTGGCTCACGCCCAGGATCTCGCCGGCGGAGTAGCTGATGGCCTGGAGGATCTGGACGGCCACCAGAGGCACCGGCGCCGCCAGGAACGGCAAGAGGGTCCAGCGGGCCACGCCCACCAGGTACCCGGCCAGCAGAGGGCGGGCCGTCCCCCACCGGTCGCCCGCCCGGCCGAAGAGGAGCATGCAGGGGATCTCGCCGAGGGCGGGCACCGCCTGGAGCAGGCCGAAGAAGCCATCGCTCACCTGGAGGCCCTCCCGCAGGTAGATGGGCAGGTAGACGCTCCCGGCTGTCTGGGCGAAGGTGAAGAGGCTGATGCCCAGGTAGAAGAGCTGGAGCTCCCGGTGGCGGAGGATCCGCCGGGGATCGGGGATGGTCTCCAGTACCCGGGCCGCGGCGTCCTCCGCCTCCTCGTGGCCGGGGGCGAGGGGGACGCCGGGAGGCCCCTCGGGGATCCCCGGCCCCCCCGCCCGGTGCCGGAGCCCCAGCACCAAGAAGAGGGTGACCACCGCGAAGAGCCCCGCCCCCAGCCGGTAGGCGCCCACGATGCCGCCCCAGGGAAGGACCCAGCCCAGGAGGAGGGTGGTGATGCTCCAGCCGATGGACCCGCTGATCCGGTAGACGGCGAAGGTCCGGCCCGCGGCGCCGGGCCGCCCCAGGGCGCTGACGGAGGTGTAGAGCATGGTGATGTAGGTGGCCATGAGGAGCCCGTTGAAGGTCACGGCCAGGGCCAGGGAGAGCCCGTCCCTCAGGTGGGGCAGCACCAGGAAGACGGGCACGGTGGCCCCGGTGGCCAGGATGAGGTACCGGCGCCGGGTGGCCCGCCGGTCGGAGAGGGTGCCCAGCACGCCCTGGGAGAGGAAGGCGGCCAGCCCCGCCAGCGCCTGGATCACCCCGACGGCGGCCAGGTTCATCCCCGTCTCAAACAAGTGGACCGAGAGGAGGGGCATGGTGAGGCCCCACCCCGCGTTGATCAGGAAGGTGGCGATCCAGTACACCCCAAACTCCCGCTCCCGGCCAGGCAAGGGGCGGGCGACCCGCCCCACCCAGGCGGTCAGACCACCCCCCAGCCCCCCACGCGCGCCTCTGACCACTCGGCCCCTTGCTCCTTCCCAAATCCGGTCAAGACTGAATTGATTTGGCAAGCCCCTTCTCTTAGAATGCAGGGAGATCGTGATGCTCCCCGGGCCACCCGCCCGGGAAGCCAAGGAGGGACTTCGGCCCTGAAACCCATCCACCTCCCGGCCCGGAAGAGCCCCGCGATCCTCGTGATCACGCTCCTGGCCGTCTGCCTCCTGGGCGCGGCCACCGCCCTTCCGGCCGCAGCCAGCGGAAAAGAGTTCGAGCCGACCTGGCCCCCGTCCAAGAAGACCCCGTCCGGCCCGCCCGCCTTCCAAGGCGGGGGCGGCTTCAGCCTCTCCCTGCTCTACCTGGACGTGGACGCGCTCAACGCGAAGATCCAACAGGCGATCAGTCAAGAGGGCTGGAACCTGCCCACCTTCACCCCGGGCCAGCCCCTGGTCCTCTGGGGTGGCGGCGGCGGCGCCGGCGGGGAGCGCGTCCGCTTCGGCGGCTTCGGCGGGGGCGGGGAGCTGCTGGAGAAGAGCAACAACGGCGCCTCCCGCTTCTCCCTGGGCTTCGGCGGGGTGACCCTCCACTACGTCATCCGCCCGGGCGTGGAGAGCGTGGCGCTTCCTCATGCGGGGAACCCCTACCCCAACGGGCGCGTCCGGTTCACCGTCGGGGGCCTGGTAGGCGGGGGCGGGTACGAGCTCACCCTCACCAGCTACAGTGATCCTACCGGTCCTACCGGTCGTGATTACGCCCACCACCGGACCGCCAGCCAGGCCTTCCTCCTGCTGGCCCCCGAGGCCGGGGTGGAGTTCGCGCTGACCCCCTTCACCCACCTGCGGGTGGCAGCCACCTACTTCTACGCCATCCCCGTGGGCGGCGAGAAGCTGGACACGTACATCCACCCCGACCCCGAGACGGTGCAGCGGCTGGGTGTCAGCGTGGGGCTCATCTTCGGGATCTTCTAGAGGTGCGCCCCGGCCGCCCCTCCCAGGGGAGGGGCGGCTGATCTCCGCCTGAAGCCCTCCTGCCCCCGACTCCCCCGCCCCCCGCCCTCCTCAGAAGCCCTTCCCCCGCCGGGGCTGGACCGCCTCCCGGCTCCGGTTCAGGTTGGCAAAGGACTCCTCCGGCCGCCGGACGGCCACCCCGATGAAGAGGATGTCGATGACGGCCAGCTGGCAGATCCGGGAGACGATGGCCCCACTCCGGAAGGGGGACTCCACCGCGCCCGTCACCAGGGTGATGTGGGCTCGCCGGGCCAGGGGCGAGCCCATCTGGGAGGTGATGGCCACGGTGGTGGCCCCCGCCCGGCCTGCGGTCTCGATGGCCTCCAGCACGTCCAGGGTGTTGCCCGAGTGGGAGATGCCGATGGCCACATCCCCCTCCTGCAACAGGCTGGCGAAGGCTGTGGCCTGGTGGGGGTCCACGTAGGCCCAGGCGGGCAGGCCGATGCGGGCGAACTTGTGCTGGGCGTCGAGGGCGACCATCCCCGAGGCGCCCACCCCGTAGAAGTGGATCTGCCGGGCCCCCAGGATCGCCTCCACCGCCTGGCGGAGACGCTCCTCATCCAGCAAGGGCACCGTCTCCTGGAGCCCCCGGATCTCCAGCTGGATCAGCTTCTCCTTGATGGTGGCCAGGTCGTCGTCCACCCGGATCTCGCCGTAAATGCGCCGTTCGGCCGCCGCCTTGGCTGAGCCCACCTCGCCGGCGAGCACCATCTTCAGCTCCTGGTACCCCCGGTAGCCCAGGCGCTGGGCCAGCTTGACCACCGTCGACTCGCTGGTCTGGGCCCGGGCGGCCATGGCGGTGACGGAGAGGCCCGTCACCTCTTCGGGGTGCTTGAGGATGATGTCGGCCACCCGGCGCTCCGACGGCCGGAGGCTGGCGTAGCTCGCCCGGATCCGGGCCAGGCAGCCCGGCGGTGCCGGGGCACGGCGTTCCATGGCGATCCCCCTCCCGGCCCCCAGAACCCTTCCTGGGGCCCTTTCCTGCAGAAAATTTTTTCGCTATGGCACAGAAACGTTCCTCTGAGACCCCGGCCCGTCCCGGAGGGGGCTCCCGCCCACCGAGCGAGTCACCCAGAAGCCTCAGATGTAATTGAGTCCCTTGGGCCACGGCAGGGGTAGGGGCAAGGCGGCCGCCAGGGGATGGTGGGGGGGCACTTCCGGCACGGGCTGGTCCCCCTGGCCGAAGAGGGCCCGGATCAAAGCGGCCTCCCCCTCCACCGTCCACACCTCCCCCGTCTCCGTCTCCAGGAGGTACCGGGAGCGGCCGTTGGCCGCCTCCACCCGGGCCTGGGCCCCCACCCACTCCCGGGGCAGGCGCTCCTCCAGGTAAGGGGCCAGTTCCCGCCAGAGGAGGGGCCAGTCGGTGACGGCCACCGTGCCCGGAAGGGGCTCCACCGGCCCGGACCCCACGGGGAAGCCGGCCGCCTCCAGGGCCGGGCCCAGAGGGTCGCCTTCCAGCAGGGGAAGGCAGGCCTGCTCCGTCCCCGTAGCCGCCAGGAGGGGTTGGAGGCTGGCAGCCAGGGCCTGCCGGCTCCCGAAGGCCTCCAGAACCAGAAGCTCGCCCGGGAAGGCCTCCCCCCGCCCCGTCACCCAACAGGCCACGGGGTTCTCCCCCACCGTTACCAGCCAGAGCTCCTGCCGGAGGTGGTAGATGGTGGCGTAGCCCGCGGCCTCGATGAGCTCCGGCCAGGCCTCCCACGGCCGGTGCCACCGGACGGGCTCCTGCTGGTGGAGGCGGGCCACGATGGGGAGCTCCTCGGGCAGCCGGGCCAGCCGGATTCCCAGCCCCGGGAGGGCTGAAGGCTTCGGCGTCCCGGCCGGCGGGCGCAGGCGGAGGTCCCGGTACCGGCCCGCCCGGTGGGCGCCTTGGCGGAGGTAGAGGCTCCGGTCGCCGGAGATGAAGAGGAGGGGCCGCCCCGCCTCCCGGCACCGCTCCCAGGCCATGGCCACCAGGCGGCCGGCCAGGCCCTGGCCCCGGTAGGGGGGCAGGGTGCAGACCGAGCCCAGGGCGGCCACCGGCAGGCGGACGCCGGGCAGGTGGAGCGTGCCCATCCAGAGTCCCGCGTGGGCCACGGGCCGGCCCTGATCAGCGTAGAGAAACAGGTTGGCGGCATTGGCAGGCGAAAAGAGTTGGGGGAACTGCTGGCCCATGGTGGGCGGCTTGCCCAGGGCCACGCAGAAGATCTGATTGACCAGGTCCACCACCTGGGGAAGCTCCTGGGGACGGACCGGTCGGGGCCCATCAAGACCGGGCCCGCAGTGCTGGGTGGATCCCTCCACGGGGGTGCCTCCTCCCGTCGGCTCGGGGGCGAAGGGTTCGCCCCCAGCCTGGACATTCGCTCTTCACCGAGGGGGGCTTTTGATGCCTGCGTTCGCCATTCGGGGTGTGATCGAGGGTTTCTACGGCCCGCCCTGGAGCCACGGACAACGCTTGGCCCTCATGGACTTCCTGGCGGGTCATGGCTACAACCTGTACGTCTACGCCCCCAAAGACGACCCCTACCACCGGGAGCGGTGGCGGGAGCCCTACCCGCCCAGCCAGCTCAACGAGCTCCGGGAACTGGCCGCCCGGGCCCGCTCGGTGGGCGTGGCTTTCTGTTTCGCCGTCAGCCCCGGCCTTTCCCTGCGCTACGCCGACGACACCGAACTGGACCGGCTCTGGGCCAAGCTGGAGCCCCTGGTCCAGGCAGGGGTGACCCACGTCGGCCTCTTCTTCGACGACATCCCGCCCCACCTGGTCCATCCCGAGGATCAAGCCCGGTTCCCCTCCCTGGCCGAGGCCCAGGCCCACGTGGTCCAACGCCTCCTGGAGCGGCTGGGCCCGCTCCAGCCCCAGACCGGGGAAGGGGCCCTGCCGGCGGTCCGGCTCCTCTTCTGCCCCACCCAGTACCACGGGGATCCCGACACCCCCTACCTCCGCCGGCTGGGCGAGCTTTTGCCCCAGGAGGTGGCCGTCTTCTGGACGGGCCCCCAGGTCTGCTCCCGGGAGCTGACGGTGGACCACACCCGGGCCGTCGCCCGGATCCTGGGCCGCCCCCCGCTCTTCTGGGACAACTACCCGGTCAACGACAGCATGATGGCCACCGAGCTCCACCTGGGCCCCTACACCGGCCGGGACCCCGGCCTCTGGCAGGCGGCCCAAGGGGTGGTGCTCAACCCCATGCCCCAGTACACCGCCTCCCGGTGGATCCTGGCCGCCGCCAGCACCTACCTCACCCGCCCCGAGACCTACGAGCCCCAGGCCGCCTGGGAGCGGACCTGGCGGGCGGTGGCGGAAAGCTTGGGACGGGACCGGGAGGCGGTCGCCCAAGCCCTCCTCCACTTCGCCCAGGCCAACCTGGAAAGCCCCCTCCACCCTGGCCCCCCGGAGGCCTACACCGAGCCCATCGAGGCCTTCCTCCAGGCCCCGCCCGAGGAGAAGCTCCTCCGAGCCCCGGAGCTGGAGGCCCTCTTCCAGCGGATCAGCCGGGAGCACGCCCTCCTCGGGGTGGTCCTCCCGGAGGAGACCCGCCGGGAGCTGGGGCCGTGGCTGGAGGAGTACGGCCGCTGGGCGGCCATCGGCCTCCAGGCCCTCCGGGTGCTGGAGGCGGTCCTCCAGGCGGTGTGGGCGCCCATGGTTGAAGGAGGCGGGGCCGCCTCGCCCACCGAGCGGCTGAGCGCCGCCCGCCGGGAGCGGGAGCGGCTCCGGGAGCTCCTCCAGGAGAGCCTCACCTTCCGGACCCGGGTGCTGGGGGATGGGATCCGGAACCTGGCCGTCCGCATCTTCCAGGTGAGTGGTCTCTTTGTCCGGTAGCAGGCTCCGCCCCAGGGCACGGCGGTCGGGGTGGGCGTCACCCTGGGCCGCCCGTGGGGCTCCCGTCACCTCCCCCGGCGGCCTTCTGGAGGGCCCGGAGCCGCTCCAGGGCCTGCTGGGGCACCTGGCCGTGGTAGGCCCGGAGGGCTAAGAAGGCCGCGCCCAGCACCGGCTCCTCCACCCGGCCCGCCAGCCTGGCCCGGGGGGCCTCCCGGGCCAGGGCCGCCTCCACCCGAGCCCACCACCCTGGCCCAAGCCGGAAGAGGCCGCCCGCGGTCACCGTGGGCACCCGCTCCAACCCGGCCAGAAACTCCGCCCGGGCCAGAACCGCCCGGACCAAGAGGGCCAGCTCCCCCGCGGCCCCGTCCAGGATCCCTTGGGCCACCGGGTCCCCCTCCTGGGCCGCCGCCACCACCTCCTGGGCGAGGCCGGCGATCCAGGCCCGGTCCCGCTCCCCCCGGTGGATGGGCCCCACCAGCTCTGCCGGGCGGGCCACACCCGCCACCCGGCAGAGCCGCTCGGTGAGGGCAGTCACCGGGCCCCGGCCATCCTGGGCCCGCAGGGCGGCCCGGATCGCCTCCCGGCCGATCCAGTAGCCGCTCCCCTCATCGCCCAAGAGGTACCCCCACCCGCCGGCCCGGACCTCTTCTTCCTGGGGCCCCACCGCCAGGGCCAGGGACCCGGTGCCCGCCAGGAGAAGGACCCCCGGCGCTCCCAAGGTGCCGGCCAGCAGCGCGGCCACCCCGTCGTGGACCAGGCGGATCTCGGCCCGGGGAAAGAGCTGGGCCAACGCCTGGCGCATCTGGCTGGCCTCCGGCTCCCGGGCGGCGCCCGCGAGGCCGATGGCCACCACCGCTACCCGGTCTGGAGGCCAAACCCCGTCCGGAGAGGGGCCCGCCGCCTCCACGGGTCGAGCCCCCGCCTCGCGGGAAGGCTTCCCGGCCAGCTCATCGGCGGCGAGCCTCTCCCCCTCGAGGGCCAACCCCGTCTTCTGGGCGGCTTCGGCGATGGCCCGGACGGCCGCCCCCACCCCCGCCGCCGTGGGGTTGGAGGTGCCACCCTCGCCCCGGCCGAGAAGACGGCCTTCCGGGTCCAGAAGCCAGAGGCGGGTCCGGCTGCCGCCCCCGTCCACCGCCACCAGCAGGGCCTCACGGGCCATGGGCCTCAACCTCCTTCCCCAGAACCGGGCCGGTAGAGCCAGAACCCCTCCACCTCCCGGCGGAAGGCGGCCGCCTCCTCGTCCCAGGCGTCGGCCAGCCGGTCCGGATCGCGGCCCCCTTCCAGGTGCCGCCGGAGGGTCTCGCCGCCGGCCAAGAGATCGATGAAGGGGCGCTCCTCCCCCACCCACGCCCACCGCTCGGGGGCTTGGCGGTAGAGGGCGTCCAGCAGGTGCAAACCCGTCCGCACGGGCCGGAAGGCCTCAGGATCCAGCACGTGGGGCTCCACCCCGGCGCAGAGGGTGCCGGCGTGCTTGGAGAAGGTGGGGGTGAAGAAGACGGGCCGGAAGGCCACCCCCGGCAGGCCCCGCCCGTTCAGCTCCCGGGCCAGCCGCACCCCGTCGATCCAGGGCGCCCCGATCCAGCGGAAGGGGTGGGTGGTCCCCCGTCCCTCGGAGAGGTTGGTCCCTTCCACCAGGCAGGTGCCCGGGTAGAGGAGAAGCGTCTCCGGGCTGGGCATGTTGGGCGAGGGGGCCGCCCAGGGCAGGCCCGTCTCCCAGTAGAGCCAGGCCCGGTCCCAACCCCGGACGGGGATCACCTCCAGCCTCCCCCGCCCCAACCCGGCGGTGGCCGCCTGCCAGGCGAGGATCTCCCCCAAGGTGAGCCCATGCCGGATGGCCATGGGATGGGCCCCCACCAGGGAGCGGAAGGCCGGATCCAGCACGTTCCCTTCCACGGCCACGCCCCCCACCGGGTTGGGCCGGTCCAAGAGGAGAAAGGGGATCCCCTGCTCACCGCACGCCTCCAGGGCCTGGGTCGCGGTGGCCACAAAGGTCCAGTAGCGGCAGCCCCCGTCGGGGAGGTCACAGAGGAAGAGCTCCACCCCATCCAGGCTCTCGGGCGTGGGCCGGCGGTGGGCCCCGTAGAGGCTGTAGACAGGTACCCCCCAGCGGGGCTCCCGGGCATCCTCCACGGGCACCCCCGCCTGGGCCTCACCCCGGAGCCCGTGCTCCGGGGCAAAGAGGGCCACCAGCTGGGCGCCCGCCTCCACCACCCGGTCCACCACCCACCGGGCCTGGCCGTCGAGGGCCGCGCCGTTGGTGAGGATGGCCACCCGGCGCCCCCGAAGCCGGTGGGCCTGCTCCTCCACCAGCACCTCCGCCCCCACCCGGACCCGGGGCTTGACGGCTCCCGTCCCCGATCGCCTCATGACCACCGGGCCACCTCCTCCCGTCCCGCCGCATCATCCCCCATGGTTGGGGGCTGGGGCCTTCCCCACGGGACCCCGGCGGCTTTCCGCCGGCTTCACCCCTTCACCGCCCCCGCGGTCAGCCCTTCGATGAACTGGCGGGACATGACCAAGTAGAGGAGGAGGAGGGGCAGGCTGGCGATGAGCATGCCAGCGAAGAGCAGGCCCCAGTCGGTCATGTACTGGCCGAAGAAGATGGTCATCCCCAGGGGGATGGTCTTCAGCTCATCCGATTGGATGAAGAGCAGGGGGAAGAAGAAGTCGTTCCACCACGGCACGAAGTTGACGATGGTGACCGTGGCCAGCCCCGGACGGACCAGGGGGAGCATCACCCGGGAGAAGGTCTGAAACTCCGAGCAGCCGTCGATCCGGGCCGCGTACTCCAGCTCCTTGGGCAGGGTGCGGAAGAAGCCCGTGAGCAGGAAGACGGACATGGGCATGCCGCTGGCCGCGTAGGTGAGGATGAGCGACCAGTGGGTGTCCAGGAGGTTCAGGTTCCGCATGAGGAGGAAGAGGGGCAAGACCCCCAGCCGGATGGGGATCATGATCCCTGCCAGGAAGAAGATGTAGAGGGCGTTGTTCAGCCGGAACCGGTACCGCCCCAGCGCGTACGCGGCGAGGGAGGAGCAGGTGAGGACGAGCACCGTCGAGGCCGCGGTGACCAGCACCGAGTTGCGGAAGTAGGTGCTGAAGTTGGCCCGGCGCCAGACGGTGATGAAGGGCTCCAGGCTCCACCGGGAGGGGAGCCCGAAGGGGTCCAGGAAGATCTCCCGGGTGGACTTGAACGCGGTGATCACCATCAAGAAGAGCGGATAGACGAAGATCAGGGCCAAGAGGGTGAGGCCCCCGTAGATGAGGACCTTCCCCACCGCCGCCCGCCACCGGCGAGGCGCCACCGTCGCCTTCCGTTCTGCTGCCAGATCGAGCCTCGTCGCCATCAGTACTCCACCTGCCGCTTCTGCATCTGCCGCACGCCCAGAATGGAAACCGCCCCGATGATGATCAGCATCAAGACGGCAATGGCCGATGCGATGCCGATCTGGCCCGGTTCACCGCCGGTGGTCGAATCGCCGAAGGCGGTCCGGTAGAAGAGGGTGCCGAGCAGGTCCGTCGAGTAGTAGGGGTTGCCGCTGGAGCCCTGCATGATGAAGACCAGCTCAAAGGCGTTGAAATCCCAGATGAAGGTGAGGATGGTCATCATCCCGATGACGGGGGCCAGAAGGGGCAAGGTCACGTGCCGGAAGGTCTGCCAGCCCGTGGCGCCGTCGACGGTGGCCGCCTCATGGAGCTCTTCGGGGATCCCCTGCAGGCCCGCCAGGAAGACCAGGATGGGGAAGCCCAGCCACCGCCAGGCGTTGACCAGGATGATGGTCCACAGGGCCGTCTCCGTCTGGCCCAGCCAGGGTTGGACCCAAGAGCCCAGCCCGATCAGCCGCAGGAACTGGTTGAAGGCCCCCCAGGTGGGGTTGAGCAGAAGGAGCCAGAGGAAGCCCACCACCACCATGGAGAGGGTGTAGGGGATGAAGTAGACCGTCTGGAAGAAGCCGAACCCCCGCCACTTCTTCCGGAAGAGGACGGCCAAGGCCAGCCCCAAGGTGGTCTGGATGGCGAAGGTGGTAACGAAGAAGAGGACGTTGTGGCTCAGCGCCCCCCAGAAGCGGGCCTGGTAGGGCGATCGGGTGAGGACGGTCTTGAAGTTCTCCAGGCCGGCGAAGGGGCCCCGGATGAGCCCATCCCAGTGGAAGAGGCTGTAGCCCAGGGATGAGGCCAGCGGGTAGACCATGAAGACGCCGTAAAGCACCAGCCCGGGCAACAGGAAGAAGATGTACGCGTGACGCTCCATCCAACGGCGGACCATCGCCCGTTCCCCCCAACCTGGCTGCTGGCGGCGAGGGGCCGGCAGCGGCCGGCCCCTCGCCCATCGGTCCGGTCGACGACCCTTGCAACGCACGCCTCAGGGAGCCCCTTGCCCAGAGGGCCGAGGCCGTGCCTCCGCCCTCACTGGAACGGCTCGTACCAGCTGGCCACCCCTTCCTGGATGTTGGCCGCCGCCTGGTCGACGCTCAGGAGGCCCGCGAAGACACCTTGGAGCTCATTCTGGAGCAGGGTGGAGCCGCTGGGCTGGCCATAGCGGAAGGCGGTCAGCATCAGGTAGGGCGTCCCCTGGCGCTCCATCAGCTCCACGATCTCGGCCAGCACCGGGTCCTCCGGCTGGGTGCCCGGCACCGCGGAGATCTGCTTCAGGGTATTGGTGAACATCTGCCCGTACTCCCGGGAGGCGAGGAACCGGATGAAGGCCAGCGCCGCCTCGGGGTGCTTGGTGTTGGCGTTGATCCCGTAGGAGCCGTCCACGTAGACGGAGATGTAGGCCGGATCCTCCGCCCGCTCGCCCGGGATGGGGAAGACGCCGATCTTCAGGTCCGGGTTCATCTGGGCGAAGGTCCCCAGCTCGTAGGAGCCCGCCAGCATCATCCCCGCCAGCTCCTGGGCGAAGAGGACCTGCATGTCGGTGTAACCCACGCCCATGTAGTTGTCGGGCAGGTAGGGGCGGAGCTCCAGCATCTTCTCCACCGCGCGCTTGAAGCGGGGATCCTCGAAGGTGGCCTCCCCCGCCACGACCTCCTCATAGTACTGGGAGCCGCCGTAGAAGGTGGGGCCCACCGCCCCAAAGAAGGTCTCCAGGGTCCAGCCTTCCTTGGCCCCGTTGGCGAAGGGGATGTACCCCGCCCGCTTGAGGGCCTCGGCCACCTCCAAGAGCTCCGACCACGTCTGGGGCTCCTTCAGGCCCAGCTCCTCGAAGATGCGGACGTTGTAGAGGACCTGGACGGTCTGCAGCGCGAAGGGCACACCATAGATCCGCCCGTCGGCCCGGTTGGTCGCCCCCGCCAGGTGGTCGGGGTTGAAGTCCTTCAGGGCCTCCACCTTGTCGTCCAGGGGCATCAGGTAGCCCGCCTGGGCCAAGGGCTCCATACCGCCGTAGGCCCGGAGGTGGATGATGTCGGGGCCCGAGCCGGCTTGGAGGGCGGTGGCCAGGATGGTGTTGTACTCGGTGTTCCGGTAGGGGACGAAGCGGACCCGGATGCCGGGATGCTCGGCTTCGAAGGCGGCGATGAACTGGTTGTACGCGTCCACGTCCTCGGTCCGCCAGCTCCAGAAGGTCAAGGTGACCTCTTCAGCGCCGGCCACCGCTGGGGCCAACAGCACCGCCAGGGCCAGAAAGAGAACCTGGGTGAGCCTCATAAGCCGCACGTGCACGCCTCTCCCTCCTTGCGTAAGCCAGCCGTCTGCTCGTCGGTCTGTCGCCTGCCGCGGCGCGGGCCGCCAGCTCAGCCGGGCCTCCCTTCCAAGGCCCGCTGGACGAACCCGCCCGCCTCTTCCAAGCGCTGCTCCGCCGCCTCCCGATCCAAGCCGCAGCGGAGCATGACGATGGCCACCTTCACCTGCTGGTGGGACGCCTCGAAGGCCTCCTGGCAGGCCTCCCGGGATGCGCCCGTCACCTCCTGCAGGATCCGGAGGGCCCGCTCCCGCAGCTTGGCGTTGGTCGGCCGGAAATCGACCATCAGGTTCTGGTACACCTTGCCCAGGCGGATCATGGCGCCAGTGGAGAGGATGTTGAGCACCATCTTCTCCGCGGTCCCTGCCTTGAGCCGGGTGGAGCCGGCCACCACCTCGGGCCCCACCACGGGGGCGATGGTCCAGTCGGCCAGCTCCTCCAAGGCGGAGGGCCGGTTGCAGGTGAGCCCCAGGGTGGCCACCCCCATGGCCCGGGCCTGGCGGACGGCCCCCAGCACGAAGGGGGTGCTGCCGCTGGCGCTGATCCCCACCACCAGATCCCCCGGCCGGGCCCGCTGGGCCACCTGGGCGGCCCCGTCGGCCTCGTCGTCCTCCGCCTCCTCCACCGCCTTGAGGAAGGCCTCGACGCCCCCGGCCAGGATCACCTCCACCCCTTCCTCCCCCACGCCGAAGGTGGGGTACCACTCCACCGCATCCAGAATCCCCAGCCGGCCGCTGGTCCCGGCGCCCACGTAGAGCACCCGGTGGCCCGAACCGAGGGCCTCGGCCATCATCTCGATGCCCCGGGCGATCCGGGGCAACTCCGCCTCGACCGCCTCCACCACCCGCCGGTCTTCGTGGTTCATCAACCGGGCGATCTCCAGCGGGCTCAGCTGGTCGATGTGGAGGCTTGCTGGGTTCCTCGATTCGGTGGTCAGGTGCTCCGCCATGGCTGGGACCTCCCGGCAACGCCGAAGTCTGGGCAGGGCGCCCACTGGTGGGGTTCGTTCTCGGACTAAATTTTCCTTCTCTAAATCAGCATGATAAGGAAATTAGGTTTCTACCGCGCCCCCTGGGGAAGAGGGAGCCTGGCGCTCCGTGTGGAAGGAGCCTCAGGGCCTTTCCGGGCCTGCAGGTATGGAGGCAGCTGAGAGGAGGAAGAGGATGCACCAACTCTTTGATCTCACAGGCCAGGTCGCCCTGGTCACCGGCGCGAGCCGGGGCATCGGCCAGGCCATCGCGGTGGGGCTGGCGGAGGCGGGGGCCACCATCGTCGGGGTGGCCCGCAGCGACCAGAGCGAGACGGCCCGCCAGGTTCAGGCGGCGGGTCAGCGGTTTGAAGGGATTGAGGCCGACCTGAGCCAGCCCAGCACCGCCGAGCAGGTCTTCGACGAGGCCCTCGCCCGCACAGGCCGGGTGGACATCCTGGTGAACAACGCCGGGATCATCCGCCGCAAGCCCGCCATCGACGTGACCGACGAGGAGTGGGATGAGGTCCTCCACCTGAACCTGACCCAGGTCTTCCGCCTCAGCCGCCGGGCCGCGCACCATTTCCGGGCGCGGGGCCGGGGGAAGATCATCATGATCGCCTCCTTGCTCTCCTTCCAGGGCGGCATCCTGGTCCCCGCCTACACGGCCAGCAAGAGCGGCCTCTTGGGCCTCACCCGGGCCCTGGCCAACGAGTGGGCGCCTTTGGGCATCAACGTCAACGCCATCGCGCCCGGCTACGTGGCCTCTGACCTGACCCAGCCCCTCCAGGACGACCCAGAGCGGAACCGGAGCATCCTGGAGCGGATCCCCGCCGGCCGCTGGGCCAAGCCTGAGGATCTCAAGGGGGCGGCCGTCTTTCTGGCCTCCGCCGCCTCGGACTACGTCCACGGCGCGGTGCTCCCCGTCGACGGCGGCTGGCTCGCCCGCTGAGGCCTGGGGCTGGCCCCGGGCCGGCCCTCTGCCCCCGGGGCGGGCTTGCGCCGGGCCCGCCTCCACCTCACTGGATCGCATAGGGATCGAAGGCGTCCCGGATGGCATCCCCCACAAAGTTGAAGGCGAGCACGGCGGCCACGATGAAGAGCCCCGGCGTCAGGAGCCACGGGTAGAGCTGGAGGGCTTGCAAGCTCTGGGCGTCCCTGAGCAAGAGCCCCCAGCTGGTCATGGGCTCTTTGATCCCCAAGCCCAGGAAGCTCATGGTCGACTCCCCCAGGATCATCCCAGGCAGGGCCAAGGTGGCGGAGACGATGAGGTACGAGGCGATGTTGGGCAGGATGTGGCGGAAGATGATCGCCCCGTCCGACGCCCCCAGGGCCCGGGCCGCGAGGACAAACTCCTTCTCCCGCAGGGCCAGGTACTGCCCCCGCACCACCCGGGCGAGGCCCGTCCAGCCGATCAGCGAGAGGACCGTCACCACCCCGAAGTAGACCCAGTGGGAGGGCCAGTGGGGCGGCAGGATCATGCTGAGGGCCAGCCACAGGGGGATGGTGGGAAAAGAGCGGAGGAGCTCGATGAGGCGCTGGATCAGGTTGTCGAGGCGGCCGCCGTAGTAGCCCGAGAGGCCCCCCATCACCACCCCCATGGCGGTGCTCACCACCACCCCCAGCACCCCCACCGTCAGGGTGACCCGCCCCCCCAGGAGGATCCGCCCCCACAGGTCCCGCCCGAACCGGTCCGTCCCCAGGAGGAAGAGCCGGCCATCGCTCCCCGGCTCCAGCCCCACCAGCCGAACCCGCATGGGGATCACCCCGAAGAGCCGGTAGGGCTCCCCCGGCGTGAAGAAACGCAGGGGGTAGATCCGGCTGGGATCCTCCTCATAGCGGAACTGGAAGGTGATGGGATCCCGGGTCGCCTTCAGGCCGTAGACGAAGGGGCGCCAGTGGAAGCGGCCCTCCTGGTCCACGAAGCGGATCCGGGTGGGCGGCGCGTGGCGGTACTCCCGGTGCATTAGGTCAAAGGGGTAGGGCGCCAGGAAGGGCCCCAAGAGGATGGCCCCGTAGAGAAGGCCCAAGACTGCCAGCCCCGCCAGCCCCAGCCGGTGCCGGAGAAACCGGCGCCAGATCCGCCATCCCGGCCCAACCGGGGCGCTGGTGGCCAAGGTTTCCGCCCGTGCTTCGAGGTTGATGGATCCTTCCACCATGCCGCCTCCCCCGCGCCTCGTGCGTCAGTCGTACCGGATGGTCGGGTCGACCCAGACCAGCAGGATGTCGGCGAGCAAGTTGCCCAGGAGCATGAGCAGGGCCGACATCATCAGGAAGGTCATCACCAGGTACTGGTCCTGGTTGATGAGCGCGTCGTAGAAGAAGGGCCCCATGGTGGGCAGGTTGAGGACGATGGCGGTGACGATGGTCCCCGAAAGGAGCTCGGGCAGCTGCATCCCCAGGAGGGAGACCAGGGGGTTGATGGCGTTCCGCACCGCGTGCTTCCAGATGACCACCCGCTCGGCCAGGCCCTTGCTCCGGGCCGTCATCACGTAGGGCATCTGGAGGACGTCCAGAAGGTTGGCCCGCATGAGCCGCAGGAGGCTGGCCGTCCCCGAGGTGCCGATGGCCACCACCGGCACCCAGAGGTGCTTCGCCAGGTCCACCACCTTGGCCCAGCTCCAGGGAGCGCCCACCATCTCCGGGGAGAAGAGGCCCCCCACCGAGGTGGCCCCCGCCTGGAGGAGCAGGTACATGAGGACCAGGGCCAGGAAGAAGTTGGGGATGGAGAGGCCGATGAAGCCCAGGAAGGTGAGGGCGTAATCCAAGAACGAGTACTTGCGGACCGCCGCGTAGATCCCGATGGGGATGGCCACCACCCAGCTGAAGAGGAGGCTCGCCCCCGAGACCACCACCGTCCATGCCAGCCGCTCCCAGATCAGGTCGGCGACGGGGCGCTTGTAGGCGAAGGAGTAGCCGAAGTCCCCCCGGGTGACGATCCCCTTCACCCAGATCAGGTACTGTTTCCAGGCGGGCTGGTCCAGGCCGAGCTGGGCCCGCATCTGGAGGGCCGTCTCGTAGGAGACCCGGGGGTTGGAAAAGTACTGGGAGCCGAAGTCGCCGGGCTGGGCCTGGATGACGGCGAAGGCGACGATGGAGATCAAGACCATGAAGCCTGGCATGGCCAAGAGGCGGCGGATCACGTACTGGCTCACGGGCTCCCCTCCTCCCTCCTGCCCCCACTGGGGCCCTTCCCGCCCGGGAAGGGGCGGTCCGGGGGCGGCCGCCGCCCCCGGACCGGGCCGCCTACTTCCGGTAGGCGGTGTAGGGCGTTCCGGCGAGCACGCCATCCTCCGTCTGGAAGTAGTTGCCCACGCTGTTCTGGACCGCCCGCAGGTTCATCCCCTTGGCGATGAAGATGACGGGGAGCTCCCGGGCGTAGATGGCCTGCCACTCATCGTAATAGGCCTTCCGCTCGGCCGGGTCCATGGCCGTCTGGCCCAGCTCAAAGAGCTCCCAGACCCGCCGCTCCCAGTCGACCATCGCCTCGAAGACAGGTTCCTGGGTGGTCCGGTCCATGGTGGAGCCGTGCCAGTAGTAGAGCGGCTGGCCCGGCTGCCAGATGGCCTTCCGCAGCTGAGGATCAGGCTGGTTGCCGAAGGCGTGAAGGATGGACTGGAACTCCCCGGCCACCGCCCGGTCGCCCACCAGGTTCCCCGCCAGAAGCTGCAGGTGGACCCGGATGCCCGCCTCCAGCAGCTCCTCCCGGAGGAGGGCGGCGATGTCGCTCATGGCCTGGTCGGTCACCGAGGCGGTCAGGGTGAACTCCAGATCCCGCCCCGAGGGCAGCTCCCGGATGCCGTCCCCGTCCACATCCAGGAGGCCCAGCTCATCGAGGATGGCCTGGGCCCGCGCGGGATCGTAGGGCCGGCGGATCTCAGCCACCTCGGGGTTGTAGAAGGCCCGGTTGGAGGGCAGGACAGGGGTTCCCGGCAGAATGGCCAGGGTGTTGTACACCTGGTCGATGATCCGCTCCCGGTCCAGGAGATGCTCCATGGCCGCCCGGAAACGCTGGTCCCGGAAAAGGGCCCGCAGCTCGGGATCGTCCACGTCCCAGTTGAAGGCCCAGTGAGGCGGCGAGGGCGTGGGCGTCACCGGGTTGCCCGCGAAGACCCGGAAGGGGGCGCCGGCCACCTCCTGGCTCTTCAGGCCCGGGAAGTCCGCCGCGTTGAGGGTGAGCACATCGATGGCGCCCGCCTGGAACTGGGCCAGCTGGACCTGGGGGTTCTGGACGATGAGGTAGACCAGCTCGTCCACGTAGGGCAAGGGGTTCCCCCAGGGGTCCACCTTCCAGTCGAAGTAGGGGTTCCGGGTGAGGACCACCCGCTGGTCGGGATCGTACCGGCTCAGCCGGAAGGGCCCCGTGCCCACGATCTGGTCCAGGGGCGTGTCGGTGGTCCACGCCCGGTTGAAGCTGCCCGGCTCCAGGTTGGGGTTGGCCCCTTCGGTCAGGTGGGCCAGCCGGTGCTCGGGCAGGATGAGGGCGTGGGCGAGCACCCGGAAGAAGGCCCCGTACGGCTGGGGAAGGATGGCCCGCACCGTCTGGTCATCCACCTTCTCCCAGCGGACCAGCTCGCCGCCGATGGTGTACCGGGCCCGCTCGTTCCCCTCCGCATAGGGGTTGAGGACCACGTGCTCCATGGTGAAGACCACATCGTCGGCGGTGAAGGGCTCGCCGTCGGACCAGCGGACGGGCCGGAGGTGGAAGGTGACGGTCCGGCCGTCCTCGGAGACCTCCCAAGAGGAAGCCAGGCCCGGCTCCAGCTCGAAGGTGACCGGGTTCTCCTCCACCAGGGGCGACAGCACCTGGCCCATGATCTCATACGTGACGTTGTCGATCACACCGTAGTAGTTGAAGGAGCGGGGCGACGAGAGCACCGACAAGGTCAGGGTTCCGCCGGGAACGCCCGGCGCCTCAAAGAGGATCGGGTCGACCACCTTGGGGTCGGCGGCGGTCTGGGCGCCAGCCGGTCCCCCCAGCACGAGGAGCACCCCGACCGCCAGCGCGGCCCAGCCCAGCCGCCTGGCCGCACGCGCCATCCTCTTTCCCTCCTTCGGCCGGATGGGATGGTGGCCCCGGGCATCCCGCCCCGGTGCCTTCCGGCCTGGTGTCGCACTCTTCGCGTCTATAGTTCTCTGAGAAAAACCACCTTCCTCTTGCTCAATTGTAGAGAAGGTTTGTTTTGCACAAGGGGCGGAGGGGCGGCGCAGGCCGGGCCTACTGCTTCACCGCCCCCCGGGTGAGCCCGGCGATGATCTGCCGCTGGAAGATGAGGAAGAGGATGACGATGGGCAGGGCCGAGATGGCGGCCGCGGCCATCTGGTGGACGTAATCCACCCCGAAGCGGCCCTGGTAGAGAGCGAGCCCCAAGGTAAGGGTGCGGGTCTGGGCGGAAGAGGTGAGGATCAGGGGCATCAGAAACTCGTTCCATGAGGAGAGGGCAGTGTTGATGAGGACCACCGCCAAGGCCGGGCGGGCCAAGGGCAGGAGGATCCGGAAGAGGATTTGAAAGTCGCCGGCACCGTCCACCCGGGCCGCCTCGTCCAAGGCCCGGGGCAGGCCGTCGAAGTACTGCTTCAGGAGGAAGATGCCGAAGCCCTCCACCAGCGACGGGAGCATGAGGGCCGTCAGGGTGTCATAGAGGCCCAAGCGCTGGATGAGGATGTAGATGGGGATCATGAGGACGTGGACGGGGATCATCATCCGGGCCAGGATCAGCCCCAGCACCAGCCCCGCCCCCCGGAAGGCTTTCCGGGAGAGAGCGTAGGCGACCATGGAGTCGAAGAGCAGGTTGGCCGCCAAGACCACCACCGTCACCAGCACCGAGTTGGCAAAGTAGCGATCGAACCGGTCGGCCACCCAGACATCCCGGTAGTTCTGGAAGGTGATGCGCTCGGGGATCAGGTCATCCAACTGGTTGACCAGCGCGCCCCCCGTCCGGACCGAGGTGGAGAGCATGAGGAGGAAGGGAAAGAGGGTGCTGGCGGCCACCAGGAGGAGCACCAGGTACAGGAGGCTCCGGCCCAGAAGCCCCGGCCCCCGGCGCCGGCGTCGTGCCGCCTCGGTCGTCACCATGGTCCTCATCCCCACACATCCTCCCCCTGGATCAGCCGGTACTGGATGAGCGAGAAGAGCAAGATGATGAAGAAGAGCACGTAGGCCAGCGCGGAGGCATACCCCATGTCGAACCGCTGGAAGCCCATAGTGTAGAGGTAGTAGACCACGGTGGTGGTCCGCCCCAGGGGCCGGCCTTGGGTCATGACGAAGATCTCGGAGAAGATCTGGAACGAGCGGATGGTGTTGATCACCAGGACAAAGACCAGGGTGGGCCGCAGGAGGGGCAGGGTGACCCGGAAGAACCGGCCCAGCGGTGAGGCCCCGTCCACCTCAGCCGCCTCATGAAGCTCCTCAGGGATGTTCTGCAGGCCCGCCAAGAAGAGGATGGTGTAGTACCCGAAACTGGCCCAGATGTCCATGGCCATGATGGCCGGCAGGGCCCAGCGGGTGCTGAGGAGCCAGTTGGTCCGCTCCACCCCCAACAGGGCCAGGAGCCCGTTCAAGGGCCCGTAGGGGGCGTAGATGTAGACGAAGATGGTGGAGATGACGATCATGGACGTGACCGACGGGAGGAAGTAGCTCGCCCGGAAGAAGGCCCGCAGCCGCAGCTGCTGGTTGAGGATGACCGCCAGGATCAAGGCGATGGTGGTGGTGACGGGGATGGTCCCCACCACGAAGAAGAGGGTGTTCTGCAAGGCCTGGAGGAAGCGGCGGTCGCCCAGGAGGCGGGCGTAGTTGGCCAGCCCCACCCACTGGGGCGGCTGCCCGGTGAGGGGATTGTACTGGGTGAAGCTCAGGTAAAGGGAGTACAGGATCGGGTAGAGGCTGAAGACCAGAAAGCTGATCACCCACGGGGAGAGCAGCACCGCCGTCGACGCCGCGTCCCGCTGCCGCCAGCCAAACAGCTCCCGCCCCCAAAGCCGTTCCTGGATGAGGGCCCCCAACCCCAGGGCCCGCGACCGCTCCTTCATCCCCTTGGTGCACTCCCCCGGCGGCAGGCCGGCCGGGCCCCTCGCCCGGCCGGCCCCATCGTCCCAAGTTCTCTACAGCAACGGCTCGATCATCGCTTCCGCGTAGGCCAAGGCCTCCTCGGGGCTGCGGAACTGGCCCAAGAGCAGGCCCTCCACCGCCTCGGTCACCGCGGTGGCGATCTCTTCCCAGGCCGGATGCATGGGCGGGTGGGTGGCGTTGGCCATGGCTTCGATGAAGATGGCGCTCTCCGGGAACGTCTGGAGCAGCTCAGCCTGGTCCGAGCGGCTGAAGGAGATGAGACTGGGCAGGCGGTTGGAGATCAGGTTCCCCCGCACCAAAGCCTTGGCCAGCTCGCCGGCCAGCTCCTGGTGCTTGGAGCCCGACCAGACCACCAGGTAGTCCGCGCCGGAGAAGACGACGCTCTCCTTGCCGGCCGGCGCCGGCAGGAGGAACATGCCGTACTCCAGACCCGGCGCGTCCTGCTCCAGGTTAAGGGTGCCGTCGAAGATCATGCCCACCTTGCCCAGGTAGAACGCCTGGCGGACCTCCTCCTGGGTACCCACTAGAGACGACTGGGCCAGCTCCTGGTAGAAGGCCAGGGCCTCGACGAAGGGCGGCTCGGTCACTTCCGCCCGGGTCCAGTCGTCGTTGAGGGTGCGGCCGCCGTTGGACCAGACGAAGGGGTAGAACTTCTGCCAGGTGGTGAAGCGGCCGCCGATCTTGATGGAGTAGCCGTAGATGTCAGGCCCCAGCGCGTCGATACGGCGGGAGGCTTCCAACAGCTCATCCCACGTGGTGGGCACCGCCTCGATACCCGCCCGGCGGAACAGCTCCTTGTTGTAGTAGACCACGTTGGCCGTCCCAAACCAGGGCAGCCCGTAGGTCTGGCCGCTCCGGGTGACGGCATCAAGCCCGGTGAGATCCTCGGCCAGCTCGCCCACGTCGATGGGTGCCAGGGCGCCCGCGCCCATGAACTGGGGCATCCAGGTGGAGCCCAGCTCCATCACGTCCGGGCCGTTGCGGGCCGCGATGGCCACGGTGATCTTATCCAACCCGTTCTCCCAGGTGAGCTGCTCGTGGATCACCTTCACACCCGGGTGGGCCGCCTCGAAGGCGTCCAGCGCCGGCCTGAGCCACTCCTCGCTCCAGAAGGTCCAGATGGTCAGTTCCTGGGCGCCGGCCGGCAGGGCCAAGCCTGCCGCCAGCACCATGGCCAGAAGCCAGGCCGCCGCCCAGGCATGTACTCCGTTCCCGCGACGAGTCATCCAAAAGCTCCTCCCCGGCTGCCGGGCCAGAGCCCCGGCCCAGATTCTCCTGGGGCAACTCTTCGAGCCGTGCAATGAATTCCCTTGTATATAAGAGATGACTAGGAGGAAACTTTCTTGTCCCCGCCGGATGTGCCCTTCCCGGTTGACCCGCTCCCCCCGGGGGAGGTATACTGGCGCCGGGCCGTGATCCCCCTTCGAGGGCGATCCGGCCCGGCCTCATTCCATCCTGCCCCTGTAGCTCAATGGTCAGAGCGGGCGCCTTATAAGCGCCTGATCCTGGTTCGATTCCAGGCAGGGGCACCAGTCTTCTTCTCTAACGGTTCGCACACCCAAGGCCGCGCCGGGCGCCCGAAGGCGGGCGGCATCCCAGGGCGTCCGCCCCGCCCCAAGCCGGACGCTTGGGGCGGTGGCCCCTGGGCGGGCTGGGCCCGCGCGCCAAGGCGGCGCGGCTTTGAAGGCCCACCCCAACCCTCACCCGGGCCGTGGCGCGGCCCGCTCCCTTGTACGCATCCGTGGGATCTTACTCGAGGAAGTCCTTCAGCTTCTTGCTGCGGCTCGGATGGCGCAGCTTCCGGAGGGCTTTGGCCTCAATCTGGCGGATCCGCTCCCGGGTGACCCCGAAGACCTGGCCCACCTCCTCCAGCGTCCGGGCCCGTCCGTCATCCAGGCCGAACCGGAGCCGGAGGACCTTCTCCTCCCGGGGCGTCAGGGTCTCCAAAACCCCTTCCAGCTGCTCCCGGAGCATGGTGAAGGAGGCGGCCTCGGCCGGCGCCGGCGCGTCCGAGTCCTCGATGAAGTCGCCCAGGTGGCTGTCCTCTTCCTCACCGATGGGCGTCTCCAGGGAGACGGGCTCCTGGGCCATCCGCTGGATCTCCCGGACCCGCTCGGGCGTCATGTCCATCCGCTCCGCGATCTCCTCCGCGGTCGGCTCCCGACCCAGCTCCTGGAGGAGGCTGCGCGAGACCCGCATCAGCTTGTTGATGGTCTCCACCATGTGGACCGGGATGCGGATGGTCCGCGCCTGGTCGGCGATGGCCCGGGTGATGGCCTGACGGATCCACCAGGTGGCGTAGGTGCTGAACTTGAACCCCTTCCGGTACTCGAACTTCTCGACGGCCTTGATGAGGCCCAAGTTCCCCTCCTGGATCAGGTCCAAGAGCGGCATCCCCCGGCCCACATACCGCTTGGCGATGCTCACCACCAGGCGCAGGTTGGCCTCGACCAGCTTCCGCCGGGCCTCCTCGTCGCCCTGCTCGATCCGCTTGGCGAGCTCCACCTCTTCTTCCGCCGTCAGGAGAGGGACCCGTCCAATCTCCTTCAAGTACATGCGGACCGGGTCATCCAGGCTCACGTTGTCGGGTACGGAGAGGTCGACGGCCTCCGCCGCCTCCTCTTCGGGCTCGTCGTGCTTCTCATCGGCCTGAGCCGGCTCGCTCTCCTCGGCCGCGTCGGGAATGACGCGGATGCCGTGCTCGGCGAACCGCTCGTAAATCTCATCAATCTGCTCCGGGGCCAAATCCACATGCTGGAGAGCGTCCATGATCTCCTCGTAATTGAGCGTGCCGTTCTCGCGCCCCCGCTTCATCAAGGCCTTGACGCTCTCCAGTTGGAGAATCTCATTCGTACCAGACACCGGGTCTCCCCCCTTTCCTGCCCGGCTCCCGGGACACCGCCGCCGCTGGGCGGGTCTGGGGCCGGTCCCTACTCGACCGCTCGTCGGCCCGCTCCTCGTCCGCCGCGGCTCGGGGTCAGTTGGGCACGCACCTTATGGTACCGCAAGAGCAACCCGTTTAGCCTCTCCAGTGCCCTGATCCCGTCTTCGTCGGCGGCTAACAATTCCCTTTCAATGCGGCGCAACTCCAATACGCGGCGGTAGCGGACCATGTGCCGGAGGAGGTCCTCCGTGGCCACCTCGGCCACCGCCGGGCTCCACACGCCCGGTCCCGGATCGGGAATGGGCATGCGGGCCAGCACCTGCTCTGCCGGCTCCCCCGCCTCCAGGGCCGCCTGGAACGCGGTGGCCCATGAAGCCAACCCCGGCCCCACAAACACAGGGTGCCCCAGCTCCCTTTCGAGGCGAGGCAGGAGCCCGGGATCGTCTTGGAGACGCCGGGCCAGCTCCCACTCAAGACGCTGCCACCGGCTCACGGCTTGGCGTTGCAACCGGGGAGACTTCGAGGGCCGTTCCCTAGAAGTATGACGCGCGCCTGCGGGATCATGCGTCCCGGCGCGCGGGAGGGCGCCTGGCCGTCGCCGGCCCGCCCCGGTGGGCGGCCGGGCCTGCTCAAGGTACCGCTCCAACTCCGCGGCGACCGCCGCTGCCGAAACCCCAATCTTGTTCGCCACCTGTTCGACATATCCTGCCCGGGCCACCAGATTTTCGACCTGGGCCAGGATGGGCAGGGCCCGGCTGACCGCCTCGGCCTTCCCCTCCACCGTGGTGGGCGGTTCCGTCCCCAGCGCCCGCCGGAGGAGGAACTGGGTGAGGGGCAACGCCTCTTCCAGCACCTGCTGGACGGCCGCGGGCCCGCCGCGGCGGGCCAGGCTGTCCGGATCCTCTCCCGGCGGCAGGGTGGCCACCCGGACGGCCACCCCTTCCCGGGCCAGGAGCTCCAGGCCCCGCACCGTGGCCCGGTCCCCCGCGGCGTCCCCATCGTAGGCGATCACCGCCCGATCGCAGTACCGCTTGAGCAGGGCGGCCTGCTCCTGGGTGAAGCTGGTCCCCAGGGAGGCGACGGCCTGGGTGATCCCCGCCTGGTGGAGGGCGATGACGTCCATGTAGCCCTCCACCACCACCGCCTCCTTGCCCAGCCGCTTCAGGTCCGGGCCGGCCAGATCCAGCCCGTAGAGAACCCGCCCTTTGTGAAAGAGAGGGCTTTCGGGGCTGTTCAGGTACTTGGGCCCCCGCCCGTCCCCCAGGAGGCGCCCCCCGAACCCCACCACCTGGCCCGACGGGTCCCGGATGGGGAAGATCAGCCGCTCCCGGAACCGCTCATACAGCCCCCAGCGCCCTTCGAGGATCAAGCCCAGGCGCCGGGCGTCTTCCTGCACCGTATTCCCTTCACGTCCCCGCTGCCCCGCCAAAGCCTGGAGGAGCCCGCCATCTCCGGGGGCGTACCCCAGGCCAAAGCGGTCTGCCGTCTCCCGGTCGATGCCCCGGCGCTCTAAGTAGGCCCGGGCCCGGGCCCCCGCGGGACCGTGCAGCTGGGCCCGGAAGTACTCCAGCGCCCGCTCGTTGAGCGCCACCAGCCGGGCCCGCAAGGCCGCCCGACGCCGGGCGGCTGCGGTGGGGGCCAACGCCTCCTCGGGCACTCCGGCCCGGCGCGCCAGGCGCCGGACCGCCTCGGGGAAGGTCAGCCCCTCGCGCAGCTGGACGAAACGAAAGACGTCCCCGCCAACACCGCACCCGAAACAGTGGAAAAACTGCCCTTCGGGATGCACGGAGAACGAGGGCGTCTTCTCTTGATGGAAGGGGCAGAGGCCGATCAGGTTCCGTCCTTGCCGCCGCAGCTCGACATACTCGGAGATAACCTCGACGATGTCGACCCGGCGGCGGATCTCCTCAATCGCCTCTTGGTTCCAGGCCACGGGAGATCCTCACCTCACGGCCGGCCCCTGCCTCCGGGGGAAGCCCCCCGGAGGCATGCCGTTTTGGACCTGGGGCGTCAGCTCTGCCCCTTCTCCTCGATCCGGGCCTGGGCGGCCGCCAGCCGGGCGACGGGCACCCGGTAGGGCGAGCAGCTCACGTAGTCCAGACCGGTCCGGTGGCAGAACTTGACCGAGTCGGGGTCGCCGCCGTGCTCGCCGCAGATGCCCACCTTCAGGTCGGGACGGGTCTTGCGGCCCCGCTCCACACCCAGCTGCACCAGCTGGCCCACGCCCTGCTGGTCCAGGGTCTGGAAGGGATCGAAGCGGAGGATGCCCTTCTCCCGGTAGTCGTTCAGGAAGGTGCCCGCATCGTCCCGGCTGAAGCCGTAGGTCATCTGGGTCAGGTCGTTGGTGCCGAAGGAGAAGAACTCGGCCTCCTTGGCGATCTCGTCGGCCACGACCGCAGCCCGCGGCACCTCGATCATGGTCCCGACCGAGAAGGGGATCTCCACCCCGGCCTTGGCCATGACGTCCTTGGCCACCTGCTCCACCCGGGCCTTGAGGAAGGCGAGCTCCTCGACGGTGCCCACCAGCGGGATCATGACCTCGGGGTGGACCTCGATGCCCTCCTTGGCCAGCTGGGCCGCCGCCTCGAAGATGGCCTGGGCCTGCATCTCGTAGATCTCAGGATAGGTGATGCCCAAGCGGCAGCCGCGGTGGCCGAGCATCGGGTTGAACTCCTTCAGGCTCTCCACCTTGGCCCGGATCTCCTCGACGCTCTTGCCCATCTCCTTGGCCACCTCTTCCTGGGCGGCCGCCTCATGGGGCAAGAACTCGTGGAGCGGCGGGTCCAGGAGCCGGATGGTGACCGGCAGCCCCTCCATGGTCTTGAGGATGGCGTAGAAGTCATCCCGCTGGTAGGGGAGGAGCTTGGCCAGCGCCTTCCGGCGGCCCTCCTCGTCGTCGGCCAGGATCATCTCCCGGACCGCCAGGATCCGGTTCTCACCGAAGAACATGTGCTCGGTACGGCAGAGGCCGATCCCCTCCGCGCCGAAGCGCCGGGCCGTCTCCGCATCCCGAGGCGTGTCGGCGTTGGTCCGCACCTTGAGGGTCCGGATCTCGTCGGCCCAGCTCATCAGCTCACCGAAGGCGCCCGAGAGCTCCGCCTGCTGGAGCTTCACCGCGCCGGCGTACACCTCACCGGTGCTCCCGTTGAGGCTGATCCAGTCGCCCTCCTTGAAGGTGCGGCCCTTAACCGTCATCTCCTTCTTCTCGAAGTCGATGCGGATCTCGCCGGCGCCGGCGACGCAGCACTTGCCCATGCCCCGGGCGACCACGGCCGCGTGGCTGGTCATGCCGCCCCGGGCCGTCAGGATGCCCTCGGCCGCGTCCATGCCGCCGATGTCCTCAGGCGACGTCTCGTTCCGGACCAGGATGACCTTCTCACCCCGAGCGGCCCACTCTTCGGCCTCATCGGCGGTGAAGACGATCCGGCCCACCGCCGCGCCCGGCGAGGCAGGCAGGCCCTTGGTGAGGACATCCAGCTCCTGGTTGGGATCGACCGTCGGGTGGAGGAGCTGCTCGATCTGCTCGGGATCGACCCGCATGATGGCCGTCTCCTTGTCGATGAGCCCCTCCTTCACCATGTCGACGGCGATGGTGACCGCCGCCAGCGCCGTCCGCTTGCCGGACCGGCACTGGAGCATGTAGAGTTCACCATCCTGGATGGTGAACTCGATGTCCATCATGTCCTTGTAGTGGTGCTCGAGGATCTTCCGGATCTCCTCAAGCTGCTCGTAGGCCTTCGGGTTGACTTCCTTCAGCTTGCTGATGGGCTCGGGCGTCCGGATCCCGGCGACCACGTCCTCGCCCTGGGCGTTCATCAGGTACTCGCCGTAGAAGACGTTCGCGCCCGTGGCCGGGTCGCGGGTGAAGGCCACCCCCGTGCCCGAGGTGGGACCCAGGTTCCCGAAGACCATGGTCTGAACGTTGACCGCCGTCCCCCAGTCGCCGGGGATCTTGTTCAGCTCCCGGTACCGGATGGCCCGGGGGTTGTTCCACGAGTCGAAGACGGCGGTGATGGCGCCGAAGAGCTGCTCCTCGGGATCGGTGGGGAAGGTCTTGCCCGTCCGCTCCTCGGTCAGCTGCTTGAAGCGCTGGACGAGCTCCTTCCAGTCCTCGGCCGTCAGATCGGTGTCCAGCTCGACGCCCTTGCGCGCCTTCACCTCGTCGATCAGCTTCTCGTACTCCTCACTCGGCACGCCCAGAACCACGTTGCCGTACATCTGGACGAAGCGCCGGTAGGAGTCGTAGGCGAAGCGCGGGTTGGCCTCCTTGGCCAGAGCCTCGACCGTCTCGTCGTTGAGGCCCAGGTTGAGGATGGTGTCCATCATCCCCGGCATGGAGACCCGGGCCCCGGACCGGACCGCCAGCAGGAGCGGCTTCTCCGTCTTGCCAAAGCCGCGGCCCGTCACCTCTTCCAGCCGGCGGATGGCGGCCCGCACCTCCTCGTCAAGGCCCTCGGGCCAACGGCCGCCGTTGGCGTAGTAGGCCGTGCAGACTTCGGTGGTGATGGTGAAGCCCGGAGGCACGGGGATGCCCAGGCTGGTCATCTCAGCCAGGTTGGCCCCCTTGCCGCCGAGAAGGTTCTTCATGTCGGCGCGTCCCTCAGTCTGGCCGCGCGCGAAGAAGTAGATGGACTTCCGTGTCGTCACGTTCAGGCCCCCATTCCACTAGGCGCTCAAGCCGCATGGCAAGCGGCGCCCCTCTCCGGCCTTCCGGCACAGGCGCCAGCTTTCAGAAGAAGGGTCCCCAAAGGGTTCGGTTCCCCTGCGTACAAGCCACTTCTTGGCTTCGCCGTCCTGGACCGGCCATCCTGCCATCCCAGGCCGTTCCTCCCAGGAATCGGGACATTCCGCCTACTCCCCGGGACCAGAATGATCCCACATCACGGGTGATCTCACATCAAGGCTCCCCTCAGCCCTCGACCACCTGCCGCCAGTCGCAGATCTGGCTGAAGAAGGCGGCCATCTCGCCCAGGAGGCTGAGCCGGTTGGCCCGCACCTCGGGCTCGGGCGCCATCACCAGCACCTCGTCGAAGAAGCGGTCCACCGCCGGCCGGAGCCCCGCCATGGCCTCCAGGGCCTCCCCGTAGCGCCGGGCCGCGAGGAGCGGCCCCGCCAGCTCCCGGGTCTGGGCGAACTGCTCCGCCAGGGCCCGCTCCGCCTCCTCCTGGAAGAGCTCGGCCCGGACCGGTCCGGCCGCCATCTGCCCCTTGGCCTGAGCCTGGGCCACCAGGTTGGCCACCCGCCCGAAGGCGGTCCGGGTGGCATCGAAGCGCGCGTCCCCCGCCCACGCCTGCAGAGCCTGGACCCGGTCCACCAGCTCCGGCACGCTCTGGAACCGGGCCGCCAGAGCCGCCTCCACCAGGTCATAGCGGAAGCCCCGGTCCAGGAGCCGGCCCCGCATCCGCTGCTGGAGGAAGTCGAGGATCTGGGCGGCGAGCTCGTCCCCCTTCTGGGCCGCCGGCGCCCCATACCCTTCCAGAGCCGCCCGGATGAGCTCGGGGACGGGGATCTCCAGGCGGCACCCCTCCAGGACGGCCAGAAGCCCCAGGGCGGCCCGCCGGACCCCGTACGGATCGTGGGAGCCGGTGGGGGTGAGGCCGGCCAAGAAGGCGCCTGCCAGGCTGTCGGCCCGGTCGGCGACGGCCAGCAGGGCCCCAACGCGGCTTTCGGGCAGGGCCTCGTCCTCGCCGCCCCGGGGCCGGTACTGCTCCTCCAGGGCGACGGCCACCGCCTCGGGCTCCCCCTGAGCCCGGGCATACTCCCGGCCCATCACCCCCTGCAGCTCGGGGAACTCGTTCACCATGGAGGTGACCAGGTCCGCCTTGCTCAGAAAGGCGGCCCGCTGCAGGTGGGCCCGCTCCTCGTCCGGCAGCTCCAACCGCTCAGCCAAGAGGCCCGTCAACGCCTCCAGGCGCCGGGTCTTCTCCAGAAAGCTGCCCAACCGCTCATGGACACTCATGCGGGCCAGCTCCGGCACCCGCTCGGCCACGGGCCGCTGGAGGTCCTCCTGGTAGAAGAAGGCCGCATCGGCCAGCCGGGCTTTCAGCACCCGCTCGTGCCCTTGGACGATGACCGCCGCCCGGTCGGGATCGCCGTTGGAGACGGCGACGAACCGGTTCTGCAAGCGCCCGTCGGGCCCCGCGATGGGGAAGTAGCGCTGGTGGGCCTCCATGGGGGTGATGAGGACGGGCGCGGGCAGCTCCAGGTACGCCTCGGGGAAGCGGCCCTCCAGCGCGGTGGGCCACTCCACCAGCCCCGCCACCTCATCGACCAGCTCGGGCCGGGCCAGCAACCGGCCGTCGCCCCGGGCGGCGATGGCCTCCGCCTGGCGGAGGACCGCCTCCCGCCGCTCCTGGGGATCGGCCAGCACATACCGCTCCCGGAGCCGCTCCAAGTAGGTCTGGGCGTCCACCTCGACGGGCCCAGGGCTCAAGAGCCGGTGGCCGTAGGTGACCTTCCCCGCCCGGACCCCGGCCACCTCCACGGGCACGGGCTGGCCGTCGTAGACGGCCACCAGCCACCGGACGGGCCGGGCGAAGCGGAAGCCGGTCTCGTCCCAGCGCATGCTCTTGGGGAAGCGGAGCCCCTCCACCAGCCCCCGCAGGAGGTCGGGGAGCACCTGGGCCGTCTCCAAGGCCGGCTCCTCCACCCGGGCGAAGACGTACTCCCCCTGCTCGGTGGTCTTGCGGATCAGATCCTCCACCCGGACCCCCCGGGAGCGGGCGAACCCTTCGGCCGCCTTGGTGGGCCGCCCCTGGGCATCGAAGGCGGCGGCCGCCGCCGGGCCCCGCACCTCCACCACCCGGGGCTCCTGCCGCTCGGCCAGCCCTCGCGCGATGAGGGCCAGACGGCGGGGGGTGCCGTAGACCTGGAGCTCCGCCACCCCGAGCCGGTGCTCCTGGAAACTCTTCGCCGCATCCTGCCGGAGGCTCTCCAGGGCGGGCTGGATGAACCGGGCCGGCAGCTCTTCACAGCCGATCTCGAAGAGGAGGTCCGCCATCAGCCGTTCACCTCCGCGCCGGGCACCCCGTGGTTGGTCCCGCCGTCCCTCCCGCCGGTGGCTGGAGGGCTTTTCAAGAGGGGGAATCCGAGAGCCTCCCGGTGCTCCAGGTACCGGTGGGCCGTCTTGCGGGCCAGGTCCCGGACCCGGGCGATCATGGCCGCCCGGTCCGTCACCCCCAGGGCGCCCCGGGCGTCCAGAAGGCCGAAGGTGTGGGAGCATTTGAGCACATAATCATAGGCCGGCTGGACCAGGCCCGCCTCCAACAGCCGCAGGGCCTCCCCCTCGTACTCGTCGAAGTGGCGCCGCAGAAGCTCGGTGTTGGCCAGCTCGAAGTTGAAGCGGGAGTAGTCCACCTCGTTGGCGTGGAAGAGCTCCCCGTAGCGGATGCCCCGGGTCCAGACCACGTCGAAGACGTTGTCCACCCCCTGCAGGTACATGGCGATCCGCTCCAGGCCGTAGGTGAGCTCGGCCGAGATGGGGTTCAGATCCACCCCGCCCACCTGCTGGAAGTAGGTGAACTGGGTCACCTCCATCCCATCCAGCCAGACCTCCCAGCCCAGGCCCCAGGCCCCCAGGGTGGGCTGCTCCCAGTCGTCCTCCACGAACCGGATGTCGTGGCGGGCCGGGTCGATGCCCAGGGCCTTCAGGCTCCGCAGGTAGAGCTCCTGCACATCCGCCGGCGCAGGCTTGAGGATCACCTGGTACTGGTAGTAGTGCTGGAGGCGGTTGGGGTTCTCGCCGTACCGGCCGTCGGTGGGCCGGCGGGAAGGCTGGACGTAGGCCGTGCGCCACGGCTCGGGCCCCAAGACCCGGAGGAAGGTGGCCGGCGCCATGGTCCCCGCGCCCACCTCCATGTCGTAGGGCTGTTGCACCACACAACCCTGCTCGGCCCAGAAGCGGTCCAGGGCCATGATCATCTCCTGCAGCTCCATGCCCACTCCCCCATGGCTGGCCCCCAAATGGCCAGGACCTGAGACGAAAAAAGAGACCTCCCACTCAGGGACGGAAGGTCTCTTCCGCGGTTCCACCCTGATTGACCCGCGCCGGGCGCGGGCCCCCTCATCCCGCGGGCTCCGAAGGGCCCTCACAGGCTCTTGCCCCGGCTTCCACCCTCCCGGGGTCGCTATGGTCCAAGAGTGCCCCTGTGATTGACTTCGTCATCGCCCCATCCGGCCCGGGGCCGGACTCCATTCCGCCCCGCCCCATCCTGGGCAGGTCTTCCACGGTAGGGAATTATACCATGCCGTGCCAGCTTCTGAAAGCCCCGCGTCGCCTACTCGGTCTCGACGGGCACCCAGCGGGGCGGCCCTTCCGGCTCCCGGCGCTCCACCTCGATGCTGCACTGGCCCACCAGGCAGAGCGCCGCGGCCAGGGCGGAGAGCTTGGGCAGGATGAGGGCCGACGCCACCCCGGCGGCCACGGGGAACTCCAAGATCACCCGACCCTCCCGGCGGATCCGGACCCGGGTGACCATCCCTTCCCGGACCAGCTCCTGCACCTTCTCCCACGCGGCCCGGCCGCTCGTCTCCCAGCGCCAGGACCGCCCTTCCTCCCGCTGGCGCTTCTCGTACCGGATCAAGGCCTCCACCACGTCGCCGCCCGCTTCGTCCAGGAGGGCCTTGGCCTCCGCGTAGCCCAGGCCCGTCCGCCGGCGGAGGATGTCAATCCGATCCAGCTCGTCCATGATTGGCCTCCTTCCAGGGAGCCGCCTCCAAGCTCTCCAGAAACGCCCGGGTCTTGAGGGGTCCCTCGATCCGCGCATCCAGCAAGTCCCGCAGGGCGCTCCGCACCTCCCGGGCCGTCTCGGCCGAGAAGCGGAGGACCCCGGCCCGCTCCGCGGGGAGGGAACGCATCCGCCGCAGGCTCTCCACCGCCCCGGGGGAGAGCCGCCGCACCGTCGGGGCGGTCCCACACTCGGGACAGATGAGGCCGCCCGCCTCGCCGTCGATCCCCCAGCCGTTCCCGGGGGACCAGGCCTTCCCGCACCGGAGGCAGCCGTCCAGCTCAGGCCGGTAGCCCAGCCGGTCCAAGAGGGCCAGCTCCAGGTAGCGGACCAGGCCGAAGGGGGGCGAGCCCGCCTCCATTTGGCGGAGCACCGCCAGCACCAGCCCGAAGACGAACTCGTCCGGCTCCCGCTCCACCATCATCCGGTCCACCAGCTCACAGGCGTAGCTGGCGTAGGCCATCAGGTCCAGGTCCTCCCGGAGGCGGCGCAAGGACTCCCGGATCTCGCCCTGGCTCAGGGTCTCCAGATCGCTCCGGCCCCGGACCAAGAGGTACGAGCCGTAGGTGAACAGCTGGGTGCTCCCCATGAGCCGGCTCCGGGTCCGGCGGACCCCCCGGGCGACGGCCCGCACCTTCCCCTCGGGCCGGGTGAGCAGGGTGATGATCCGATCCGCCTCGCCGAAGGGCTGGCTCCGGAGGACAATCCCTTCCGCGTGGTAGATCACCGGAGCTCCCCGCCCCTGGCTAACCTGGACCCCGTGACCAACCCGTATGCCATCCCGATCGCTCCCAAAGCCGTTCCCCCTGTCACCGCCGGAAGATAAGGTTGAGGAGGAGGGTGAGGAGGAGGCTGACGATCAACGAGGTGGCCAGGGGCATGTAGAAGGTGAAGGAGCCTCGGCGGACCAGGATGTCCCCCGGCAGGCGGCCGATGCCCGGGAGCCGGCCGGCCAGGAGGATGAGCCCCCCCACGACGATCAGGAGGACGCCGAAGAGGATCAGGGTCCGTCCCAAGCCGCTCAACTCAGGCACGTCGCTCCCCCCAACCAGTATAACCGCTCCCCCAGGGGCCGGTTATGAGAAGAGGGCCCCCTGCTCGCCCACCGCCCCACCCTCGCCCGCGGCCCCGCCCTTGGCCAGGGGCCGGCCCAGGTGCCGGTAGGCGGCGGGCGTCGCCACCCGCCCCCGGGGCGTTCGCTGGAGGAAGCCCTTCTGCATCAGGAAGGGCTCGTACACATCCTCCACCGTCTCCACATCCTCGCTGATGGCCGCCGCCAGGGTCTCCACCCCGACGGGACCGCCGTCGAAGAGGTCGATGATGGCCTCCAGCACCCGCCGGTCGTTCCGGTCCAAACCCGCCTCGTCCACATCCAGGAGGGTGAGGGCCCGTTCGGCCATGGCCAGGGTGATGCGCCCTTCGCCCCGCACCTGGGCCACATCCCGGACCCGCCGCAGGAGGCGCAGGGCCACCCGGGGCGTCCCCCGGGACCGCCGGGCCAGCTCGGCCAGGCCGTCGGGCTCCGCCTCCACCCCCAGGGCGACGGCCGCCCGCTCCAGGATCTGCTGGAGCTCCTCGGGGGTGTAGTACTCCAGGCGCCCCAGCACCCCGAACCGGTCCCGCAAGGGGGAGGTGAGCATCCCCTGGCGGGTGGTGGCGCCGATCAGGGTGAAGGGGGGCAGCTCCAGCCGCACCGACCGGGCGGCCGGCCCCTGGCCGATGACGATGTCCACCACCCCGTCCTCCATGGCGGGGTAGAGGACCTCCTCCACCGCCCGGTGGAGCCGGTGGATCTCGTCGATGAAGAGCACATCCCGGGGCTCCAGGTTGGTGAGGATGGCCACCAGGTCGCCCTGGCGCTCGATGGCGGGGCCGCTGGTCACCCGGATGTTGACCCCCAGCTCATTGGCCACGATGTGGGCCAAGGTGGTCTTCCCCAGCCCCGGCGGCCCCGAAAGCAGAACGTGGTCCAGGGCCTCGCCCCGCTGGCGGGCCGCCTCGATAAAGATGGCCAGGTTCTCCTTGACCCGGCGCTGGCCGACATAGGCGGCCAGGGTGCGGGGACGGAGGACGTGGTCCAACTCCACCTCCCCAGGGGCCGCCTCGGGCTCCAAGAGCCGACGGTCCCGGGACCCGTGGCTGTCACCGGCCATGGCGCTCGCTCCCCATCACCTTGAGGGCCCGTCGGAGAAGCTCGGCCAGTTCCGGCTCCCCTTCGGGCGCCTCCTTGGTCTCTTCCCGCCACCGGGCCAGGGCCTGCTCCACCGCGCTGGAGGCCTCCGCCTCGGTATAGCCCAAGCTCATCAAGGCCTGGACCACATCCCGGGCCACCCCCGGCACGGGGGCCCTCGCGGCTGGCTCGTCTTTGAAGGCCCCGGCCAGCTCCAGGAGGAGCCGCTGGGCGGTCTTCTTCCCCACCCCTGGAATGCGGGTGAAGCGGCTCATCTCGCCGGAACGGACCGCCTCCACCAGCTGGTCCCCCGGCAGGGCCGAGACGATCTGGAGGGCCACCTTGGGCCCGATCCCCGTCACCTGCAGCAGCCGGACAAAGTGGCGCCGGTCCTGCTCGTCCAAGAACCCGTAGAGCTGGAGGGTGTCCTCCCGGACATGGGTGTAGATGCTGAACGCCACCGGCTCGCCCGTTCGGGGCAGCCGGGCTTGGTCGCTGGCGGGGCAGAAGACCTGGTACCCCACCCCGCCCACGTCCACCACCAGCTCCCCTGCATCCACCACCGCGGCCAACCGACCTGACAACCACCGAATCACCGCCGGGCCTCCCTCGCCGTGTTCCAGCCCCGCCCCGAGTGGGCATGGCAGATGGCGACGGCCATCGCATCCGCCACGTCGTCGGGGGAGGGGTTGGTCTGCAAGCGGAGGAGACTCCGCACCATGTAGATCACCTGGCGCTTGGTGGCGCTCCCGTATCCGGTCACCGCCACCTTGACGTGCTGGGGGTTGTACTCGGCCACGGGGATCCCCGCCTCGGCCGCGGCCAGGAAGCAGACCCCCCGGGCCTGAGCCACCCGGATCCCGGTGGTGATGTTCCGGTTGAAGAAGAGCTCCTCCATCGCCACCACGTCGGGCCGCTCCGCGCGGAGCAGCGCCCCCACCTGGCGGTACAGGTCCAAAAGGCGCGCGCCCATCTCAACCCCGGGAGGGGTTTCAAAGACACCGGCCGGACCGGCCGCGAGGCGGCCCCCTTCGGCGACCACCAGGGCGTAGCCGGTCCGTCCCAGGCCTGGATCGATTCCCAAAATACGCAATGGAAAGCCTCCCCGCCGACCGGCACTTACTTCGACACCCTGCCACCCAGCCCTGCCCGTCCTCCGGGGGCAGGGCGTGAGGGCGCCGGCCGGCCAGGGGCTAGACCTCCAGCTTGGCCAGCAGTTCGTCGGAGAGCTCCAGGTTGGTGTAGACCTCCTGGACGTCGTCGTACTCTTCGAGGGCTTCGATGAGCTTCAGGACCTTCCGGGCTTGCTCTTCATCGAGCTCCATGGTGGTCTGGGGCCGGTAGGTGGGCTCGGCCGAGAGCACATGGAGCCCCTGCTCCTCCAGGGCCCGGCGGACCTTGTCCAGATCCTGCAGGGCCGTCAGGACGATGTACCGCTCCTCGTCGTCGGTCTCCACATCCTCCGCGCCCGCCTCGGCGGCCAGGAGCAGCATCTCGTCGGGATCGGGGGCCCCCTGCCGGTCAACCTCCACCTGACCCTTGGCGTCGAACATCCAGGCGACGGAGCCCACCTCGCCCAGGCTGCCGTCGTGACGGGAGAAGATATGGCGCAGGTCGCCCGCCGTCCGGTTCCGGTTGTCGGTCATCGCCTGAACCAGGACGGCCACGCCCCCAGGCGCGTACCCCTCGTAGGTCAACGTTTCATAATGGACGGGCTCCAGCTCGCCGGTGCCCCGCTTGATGGCCCGCTCGATGGCCTCGTTGGGCATGTTGGCGGCGCGGGCCTTCTCGATGGCCAGCCGCAGCGAGACGTTGGCGCTGGGATCGCCGCCCCCGTCCCGGGCGGCCACCATGATCTGGCGGGAGAGCTTGGTGAAGAGCCGACCCCGCCGGGCATCTTCCTTGCTCTTCTTGTGCTTGATGTTGGCCCACTTGGAGTGTCCTGCCACGCGCACCACCTGCCTTCCCGCCCATTCTAGCACAGGGGGCCAGAGGGCCGGAAGGCCAGCCCGGCGGCGCCCGGACGGGTCGTTTGGGCCCTCAGGCGCCGGCCAGCTGGTCGGTGGTCCGGAAAAGGAAGAAGACCAGGCCGAAGACGGTGGCCAGGAGCACCAGCGGCGTCATCAGGCCCGTGATGATCACCAGGTTGTACGCGGCGTGGAGCACCACCGCGGCCACGAAGAGGCCGACGCCCGCCCGGGAGCCGGGGCCCCGGAAGCGGCTCCAGGCGGTACCCAGCCCCGCCAGGCCGCTGAAGGCCGCATGAACCCAGGAGGTGACCAAGGAACGGAGGGGGCCGACGGACCAGCCCAAGGAGGCCCCGTAGAGCAGGTTTTCGGCGGTGGCGAAGCCCAAGCCGGCCACCCCGCCGTAGACCAGGCCGTCCACCACCTGGCTGAAGGCGAGGCTCCGGAAGGCCCCCTGCCATGCGGCGAGCCACTTCACCCCTTCTTCGATGAGGCCCACCGCCACCACGCCGGCGAGGAGGCCGGCACCCAAGACAGCCGCCTCCACCGCCTCCCAGCCGTTCCCGTTCCCGGCCAGGAGCGACCGCAAAGGAGCCTCCAGGGCCAGGGCCGGCAGGACGGCCAGAGCGCCCAAGAGGTAGGTTCGCACGATGATGGGCCACGGTTCGGGCTCCACCCGATCGCTGCGGCGCAGCATCCAGACCCAGCCCAAGGCCAGAAGCAAGGAGATCAAGGACCCCGCCAGAGCCGGCACCGGCCACCACCCCCGCCTCAGCCTGCCCCAGGCCGGGGGCCGCTAGGCTGGGCCGAAGGTGGAGGGCTTGCCAGCCCGAAGGGCGAGGACCAGGTAATAGAGGCCGGCCCCCACGGAGAGGACCACCCCGGCCACCAACAGGGGCACCCCGCCCCGCCAGCCCAGGAGGACCAGGGCGACGCCCCCGTACAGGGTGACGGTGGCCGCCTTGCCCGGCCAGCGGGCCGCCACTACCCGGTCCCGCCGGCGCCAAAACCAGGCAGCGGCCACCACCTGGACCGTCTCCTTCCCCAGCAGGAGCAGGGCGATCCACCAGGGGATCCAGCCCAGCCAGGCCAAGGCCACCAGCACGGCGATCAGGGTCACCTTGTCGGCCAGGGGGTCCAGAAGCATGCCCAGGCGGGAGATCTCGCCCCGCCGCCGGGCCACCCAGCCATCGGCCACGTCGGTGGCCGCCGAAAGGAGCAGAAGCCCCAGGGCCCAGCCCACCGACCCCGGCACCGGTTGGCCGATGAGCAGGACCAGCACAAGAGGGATGAGCAGCAGCCGGAGCATGGTCAGCGCGTTGGCCATGACATGGCTCCTTTCCCGCATGAGCTACCACCCGACGCCAGCAGATTCCTGCCCGGTGGGCCGCTCCCGGCGGCCGAAGGCGGCCGGTTCGGGGGAAGCCTTCCGAAGGGAGGATCCTTCAGGGGGGCGGTTCCCATCGCGCAGCTGACGGTGCGCCACCTGACCAAGATCTTTGGCCCCGAACCCCGGGCGGCGCTCAGACGCCTTGCTGAAGGAGCCGGGCGGCAGGACCTGCTCGCGACAGGCCATGTGGTGGGCGTGCACGATGTGACCCTTCGGGTGGAGCCGGGCGAATTCTTGGTCATCATGGGGCTTTCGGGGAGCGGGAAGTCCACCCTCCTCCGCTGCATCAACCGCCTCATCGAGCCGACGGCTGGCGAGGTGCTGCTGGACGGCGAGGCGATCACCGCCGCCAGCCCCACCCGCCTTCGCCACCTCCGGCGCCGGCTGGGCATGGTCTTTCAGCGGTTCGCTCTCCTCCCCCACCGGACCGTCCTGGAAAATGCCGCCTTCGGCCTGGAGATTCAGGGCGTGGGGGAGGCGGAGCGGCTCCGCCGGGCTCAGGAGGCCCTGGAGCAGGTGGGGCTGGCCGCCTGGCGAAACCACCGGCCCGACGAGCTGAGCGGAGGCATGCAGCAGCGGGTGGGCTTGGCCCGGGCCCTGGCCACCAACCCGGCGGTGCTCCTGATGGATGAACCGTTCAGCGCGCTGGACCCCCTCATCCGGGCGGAACTCCAGCACGAACTGCTGGACCTGCAGGAACGGCTCCAGAAGACGATCCTCTTCATCACCCACGACCTGGACGAGGCCCTCACCCTGGGGAACCGGGTGGCGATCATGATGGAAGGCCGGATCGTCCAGCTGGGCCGTCCTGAAGAGATCCTCCAGCGGCCAGCCAACGATTTCGTCCGCCAGTTTGTCCAGGCGGTCGACCGGTCCAAGGTCCTGACCGCCTCGGCCATCATGCAGCCGCCCGGCACCGTGGCCCGGGTGGACCACGGCCCCCGGAAGGCCCTCCGGGAGATGGAGCGGCTGGGCAGCTCCAGCATCTTCGTGGTGGGTCCAGGCCGCCGGCTGCATGGGCTTCTGACGGCCGAAGCCGCTGTGGAAGCAGCCCGGGAAGGGGCTGGGTCCCTGGCGGGAAGGCTGCAGGAGGCGGTGACCGTCGACCCCGACACGCCCCTGCGGGACCTGCTCCCCCTCGCCGCCCAAACTTCCGTCCCCTTGGCGGTCGTAGACGGCGAGGGCCGCCTTGTGGGCCTGATCCCCCGGGTGGCCATCCTGGCCGCCTTGGCGGAGGCGGGCGATACCCATGGCGTTGCCTGAACTGCCCCTCGACCGTTGGACGGAGCAGGCCGTCGGGTGGATCGGCGCCACCTTCGGAGGCTTCCTTGATGGGATCGGCCGCGCGGTCCAGACACTGATCAACGGCGTGACCGAGCTCTTGCTCCTCCTGCCCTGGCCCGTGATGCTCCTCCTGGCGGTGGCCGCCGCCTGGCGGGTCGCTGGCCGGGGCCTCGCCCTCTTCAGCGGGCTGGCCCTGCTGGTGGTGGTCTCCCTTCAGCTGTGGCAGGAGGCGATGGGCACGCTGGCCCTGGTCCTCACC